>NZ_CP171107.1:0-18804 GCF_043187485.1 Anaerococcus martiniensis | reverse complement strand
GATCGACATGGTCGATATATTCATAGACCTATTCTATTCTTTTTCAGTTTCTGTTATGGCAGGTGTACTTAGTCACTACATTTGCAAATGGTTAGATGGAAACGAAGATCAAGATAGTAACTAACCTAATAAAAAAGACTGGAGCTGCAACTCCAGTCTTTTTGTGTGTCCAACATGGTCGAACTCTATTCTTTTAGTCACTCACATTATACAGCCTAAAGTAGATAAATACAAGCCTAAATAGTACTTTATATACTTTCTTTATGAGTGATGTTCCAGAAGATTCCGAAATAATAGTCCCAAGCAATTAATATAAAATAAAAAAAGACTTAGAAGTAATTTTGAACTGACCCCTTAAAGTTGGACCAACCAACTTAAGGAGGTCAGTTTTTTATGGCAAAATATAGCACAGAATTCAAGTATGAAGTAGTTAAAAGATACTTAGAAGGTAACGAAAGTTATGAGTCTTTAGCTAAATTATTCAACATACCTGATGAATCTCAAATAAGAGTATGGGTAAACGCATATCAAATACTAGGTTATGATGGTTTAAAAAGATCTAGGAAAAAACAAACATATTCTACAGAATTTAAAAGAAATGCAGTAAAGTTGTATTTAACAGGTGAAACGTCCTATCAAGACTTAGCTAATGATTTAGGTATAACAAATCCAGCTATGATATGTACTTGGGTTTTAAAGTATAGAAAGTATGGAATTGAAGGACTAGAACCAAAAAAACGAGGAAGGCCTTCAAATATGACTAATAATGAAGATAAGAAGACTAGTAAATCAATAGATAAGGAATATAAACCAGAAGAACAAGATAGAATCAAAGAATTAGAAGATCAAGTGTATTGGCTACAAATGGAAGTAGATTTCTTAAAAAAAAAGAAAGAATTGAGACAAAAGGGCAAACTCAAAAAGAAGAAATAGCTAGAATAATACACGAACTTAGACCAAAATACAAATTGAAAGATTTACTAAATAAATTCAACTTTCCAAAATCAACATATATGTATTGGCAAAAAAGATTTGATAGAACTAACAAAGATGCTGAATTAGAAGAAAAAATATTAAATATTAGAGCTAATCATAAAAACTATGGTTATCGTAGAATATATGGTCAATTAAGAAATCATGGAATAGTCATAAACAAAAAGAAAGTACAAAGATTAGTTCAGAAGCTAAAACTACAGGTTAAAAGCTTTGGAAGAAAATCTAAGTATTCATCATATAAAGGACACATAGGAAAGTTATCAGATAACTTAATAAAACGTAATTTTAAATCAGTAAAACCGTATCAAAAGATAACAACAGATACATCAGAATTTAAATATTACACTACTGATGATAAAGGTAATACGAGAATAGGTAAACTGTACTTAAATGCGTTTTTAGATATGTATAATAGTGAAATAATATCATATTCCATAAGCAAAAGACCGACAATGCAGGCGATCTTAGACCCATTAAAAGAAGCAATCAAGATAACAAGTGAATGCAAAGAAAGAATATTTCATTCAGATCAAGGATGGGGATACCAGATAAAACAATATACAAAAATACTTAAAGAATATGGAATAAGCCAAAGTATGTCAAGAAAAGGGAATTGCTTAGATAATGCTCCAATGGAAAACTTCTTTGGAATATTAAAACAAGAAATGTATTATGGTCAAACTTACAAATCCTATGAACAACTAAAGCAAGCCATAGATACGTACATCAAATACTACAATGAAGAAAGAATAAAAGAAAAATTAGGATACTTATCACCAGTAGAATATAGAAGAAAGTATGCAGCTTAGAAATCGACTTTCCCCTAGGGGAAATTACAAACAAAAACATCAGACATAAATATAAATCTATGTCTGATGTTAGGTCCAACTTTTTGGGGTCACCTTAATTTTCTAAGTTTTTTAAATTATTTTAGGTATATTCATCAATTTTTCATATTTAGTTTACAATAATTCAATTAAATTATATTATAATTATAAGATAATTTATAAGGAGTTTAAAATGAATTTATTGATACTACTATTCCCAAGGATCTTGTTCGCGATATGCTTTGTAGTATGGCTTATGATGTTAGGTTCAGGTCTTGCCGATGGTATTCCAGGTATTTTTTCAACCTATGTTATGATTGTAGGTATTCCAATGCTTGCATGTAGAGTCGTTTCTTTCTTCCTAGGATTAGGTTTTCAATCTCCAATACTGCACGCTTTTGTAAGAAAGACATGTAAATGGGCTATAATATTAGGACTGATAACTGCAATAATATTTCCACACTTTGATGAAAGTGCTAAACAAGAGTCTCTAAATAGAGCTAAAGGATATGTGTCAGAGTATATAGAACAAGTGATTAATGACGATGAACACAAAAAGATTCTATATGATAAAATGGACAAAGCAAAGAACAAGGATGATGTGTATAAAATTAGAAATGAAGATGTACCTAAATTTTTAGATATAGAGCTTTACGGGTCTTAGATACTGGAAAGATAATTAAAAATGATTGAAAAAAAGACTTAGGAATTAAAACCTAAGTCTTTTAAATTGATTAATTATTTATTTGTCTAATTTCCAACCTGAAATCTCGTAACCTTTTTTTCCAGCTAGTGTATTAGGTGCTTTAACAAGACCTTCACGCAACATAACACCTTTTTTAACATAGACTCTAGAACTTATAGGATTTCTTTTAGAATCTACAAATTTAACTTCAGCAAACTTTTTACGTTCTGCTTCAGATAAAGCTTTCCATGCATCTTCATCTAAAATTTCCTTACCAAGTTTCGCAGCTCTTACGCTAACTGAAGAATCTAAAGTATTAAAAGACCCATCAGGATAGATAGCTTTAATTGATACAGAAACTGTTTTAGAATCAGAATTTTCTGGTAATGAAACATCAGGTGTTTCAGCATATTCATAAGTAGTACCTTTAGGTTGATCTGATAAATTTGCTATATTTCCTTTTGGATCTGGTGTTTCACCATCTACTATTTTTTGAATTTTACCTTTTAATGTGTATTTTTCTTTATCTTTTCTTGTATCTTTAACTGTTATACTTATAGGTTTAATCAAAGAACTTCCATCTGGAAATATAGCCTTAACTGAAGTTTTCTTCTCTCCTGGAGTAGATGTATCTACTGATGAAGTAAAAATATAAGTCATATTGCTTGGATGAGATTTTTTATTAGTTACAGCATCCTCTGCTGATGGAGTTTTATTTAAATCTACTGTTAGATTTTTAACTGATAGTGTATTTTCTTCGCTATCTTTTTTTATCTTATTCCAAATTAGAACATGAGGTGCTTTATATACAGCTGTAACATCACTAAGAATAAGCTCTTCTTGCCTAACTTCATAACCGTGCTGTCTTAAAAAATTTGCAGATTGTGTATAGGTGCCAAAAGTATCACAAGCATAACCCTTATCAGGAAGAGATTTCATACCACCACCATGATAAGCCTCGAGATAAGAAATTTTACCATTTTGAACCTCCAAAGTATGATGTTGATCACTATAATCTGTATCAGGTAACATAGAAACAAACTCATAACCTTCTTTTTCTAAAGTTTCAGTTCTAATAAAACCATGAGTTAAAGGTATATCGTAAAGACTATCGGCATAAGCTACATTATGATTAGCATTAAAACTTTTGTTTATAGGTGTAACTACACCACCGAAAACAAAACTTAAAGCTAAAACACTAGAAAATACTTTTCTATTTAATTTTTTGTTCATATTTTCTCCTTGTTTTTCTATATTTCGAAATATTAGAAAACAATAAAGAAAAATTTTATTTAAATTACTTGTTACACCTTTATTATATCATAAAAGTTTAAATAATACAAGTAAAAGTTTAATATATTTAAAATACTATTAAAGTATATGTATTTTTTATACCACTTTTGGTATATCTATACATATGTAAGTTTAACTTTGGTTTTGTGAAAATGCTGCTATGATTTAGATAGATGGATAATAAGTAAATCATTAGATCCACTAGGAGGTGTAGTAAGTGAATATATTAAAAATGTTTAGAAAGGGGGTTAAGCTTATAAAGGTTTTAGCTGGTGCAGAAGTTAATGTAAATGTAATTGTAGTTAATGTTTTTGTAGAAAATAAAAAGTAAGACAATGTAAGAAGATACAAGAGAATGTGAGTGTTGTTTACTCTTTTATATAGCTTTAATGTTGATTTTACAATAAGTTTAGCCTTCGGTGTCATTTATTAATTAAAACTAAAAGTACAAACAAAAATGACACCAGATCCAACAAAAAAAGATAATATGTATACCAGTTATTAGTGTAGGAAAGTGGTCTATAGGTTTAGTTACTATCAGATAGTTCTAAGAGCTTACAGATAGTATGAAAGAACCTACAAATTGAAAATTGGTTATAGGGTTTTAGTTTTTAAATTGGTTTATTGTTACTTTCATTAGAGACAAGTGTAAAAAAAACAAGAATAATTCGATAAAATCTAATTTGTTACTCTCAAACATCGATTTGTTACCTACTGTTACCTTGAGAGTAACAAGTTAGGTAACAAAAAAGATGTTGATATATCAACGATTGGAGAAGATAAAATAAGTTTGTTACCTTCGTTACCTTAAAATCAGATTTCCTACTATATTTTTTATTATTTTATAATTTAAAACAAGTTTTTAACCTATTTTATATCTAAGAATATAAAAATGAGAGTAACAAGGTAACAAGACTTAGATAAACCTTGGAATTTCAATGATTAGACGTGTTACCTACAGTAAAATTGAGAGTAACATGAAGGTAACAAAATATTAGATACGGCTTACAAGTGTTGAAATTCCAACAATATAATTTGTTACCTTGAGAGTAACAAATTTTTATTGTTTTAGACAAAAAAAAAGAACCACCGATTTAAAACGGTGGTTTTATTTTTACATTAAAATATGCTATTTTCATCTTTTGTATTTCCATACTCTAAATCTAGTCGTCTTTCCTCTTCTTCTTCTCGTTTCTTGAAGATTAAAGGATCACCTATAAAGCATTTTTCTTGTTTGCGCTCTCTTATTTTTCTTAGATAAGACTGTTCAAATAATTTTAAATTATTTTTCTCTGTTGCAGGTGCTGCTGCTGTATCGACATCGTATTCTCTAACTTCAAGCCAGCCATCAATTAACTCTTCCATACAAACATCATCACTAAGCCTACTATTTTTGTAAGTCCAGCCATCATCTTCAAAGAATTCTTTTATTCTTGTTGTAAATGCTTTTTGATCTAGAGTGATATTTTTTCTTAAAACAAATTCAGTCCAGTTGTTGAAAATTTTAAACAATATCAAAGGAGGAACTTGTCTACTCTTTCTTATTATCTTTGTAACTACTTCATTATAAAAGGCTTTTACAGGGTCTGAACTTGTTTCTAATTGGTGTAAAAGCTCTTCGTTTTCTCTAGTTCTTACAATGTTATCTATATCAACATCAATAGCTTTATAAGCTATATATTCTAAAAGCTGTTCATTTTCGATGTATTTGTCTTTTACATTAGTATTTTTTTCATCAATACTAAACTGATAATCAAATCTTATAATTACAATTCTAGACAGTAACCCTTTATCAACAGTTTTAAAATCAGGTAAACCATTCATAGATTGCACTATTGTAGTATTAAACTTAGTTTGATAGCCGTCTTTTCCTTTTTGTTCAACATTCATGTACTCGCCAGCTACCATTCTTTTAAAGTTGTTACTCTTGGCTATATTGTATTGTCTATCATTGTCATCCCCAATGATTAAAGCTTTGTTTTCAGCAGTACTTGGTGCAAATCGTTCTTCCATTTGCGATAAGTCTAAAGCGCTTGTGTTTTCTTCTCCTACTAAATTAAGTAAAAGCCTTAAAAATGTTGATTTACCAGTATTATTCTTCTCATCGTATATAAAAAAGGATGTTTTATTGTTATAGTTAGGTCTTATCACCGTTCCAAATAATTGCCATATCTGTAATGACTTTTTATAATCACCTTTAGTGATTTGATCCATCCATTCAGAAAAACTCCAGTCATCAAATACTGGTTCTTCGGCATTAGGGTTATGATTAGTATTTATCCTCGATAAGAATACTTTTCTTGGAGTAAAGCTTTCTAGCTTCCTTGTTTTGTGATTATATACGCCATTCTTAAATAAACTGTAATCTTTATCTGAAAAAGGTTGCTTAAATTGATTTTCTTTGTATAACTCAGTAATTAATTGGTTGTAAACTTCTTTTTGTTTATTTATTGTTACTTCTTCAACAGCTTGAATTAACATATTCATATGTCTTTTTGAAGTAATATAAATACCACTTTCTGTATCATAAACTGCTAATGGAGCTCTATCAGATTTATATCCTAGAAGAATAAAATAACAAGTTTCTCTAAGGATTCGTGCTATAGCTCTAGCAGGTATTCCTTTGTTATCTTTATTTTCAGATTTCCATTGCAAACCCTTTATTTTTAATTCTTTGGTTATTTCCTTAGTAGTTAAATCAGATATTCTATTATCTATTAAATCTAAATACTTGTGAGGGAACTCTTTAAAAGAATTATTTTCAATAAACTCTAAAAGCTCTTCATTTGTGTAGTTACAAGCTTCCTTCTGATCTGTAATATCCCATTTAGCAAACTCTTTACTTTCTGGATCAGCCTTTATATCCTCATCATTCCAAACAAGTACTTTTATATCTGTTATAGTACTCTTAATGCTTTGGTGTAGTTTAAAAGCGTTTGTAACTCCTGGTTTATCCTTGTCAGGCAAGATATAGGCTTCTTTAATACCTTCTAATTGCTTTAAGTGATAATTTTTTATCTTTTCGCTTGGACTCTTTAAGCAAGTAGCTATTAGACCAGCTGCAATTAAGGTATCAGCATCTTTTTCACCTTCAGTGATATAGATGGCTTTACCTTCTTTTTTAGCTTCTTCTATTCCGACCCTATTGTATAATGTAGCCTTTTGTTCATCTGTAAGCTCATCTAAGTTCTTTCTTTTGTTAATAAGGTCTTCAAAAGGTGTAGCCTTGCTAACTTCACCAGTTTCTTTATCTATTATTTTATATCTTTTCTTTTTAAAGATTGGAAGCCCGTTTTCATCAGTGTAAATGTAGTCTTTTACAGGGATCCATTCTTTTTCAGAGTCTTTTTTAGGTTTTGTCTTCTTCTCTTCATTTTCAGAAAAACTTAAACCTTCATTTATTTCTACAATATTATCAAAAACACTTTCAATATCTGGTGCTTTATTTGATTTTTTATTGTAATTTGAGCTGTATGGAACTCCTTGTTCCATTTTAGAAGCCGATTTTATCAAGCGTTTAAGCTCGCTTTCACCTAATGGCTCTACAAAACTTTGCTCGTTATCCCTTCTAATCGCTTCTTCCATCTCATAATCGTTCATCCCCCTAGATTTATAAGAACAAGCTCTACTATATAAAGTGTTGTTCCTGTTAGATTCATCCAGCTCTGGAAGATTTCTTAATGAAATTTCACTCATATTTAATTTTGTTCAAAACAGATTATAAAATAGATAGTCTCTTGCCCAATAATTCACCTGTTAAACGTCTAAAACTCTTGACATTTAACTGTTTTAGTTGTATGATATAGGTAACAACAAAAACAAATTCCAAAAAGGTGGATCTAGGTTTAAAATCTAGGTCTATTTTTTTGTCTATTTTTAGTTTCCTTCTAAACTTTTCTTCATAGCAGTTTATGGTTTCCCGATAGGATTAAGAAAGGCCCTATACGCCACAAACGGGGTTCACCTACTATTTGTATTTTACACGCTCCCATCCACGCCATTCTATCTTGATTGTTTTAAATATTAGTTTGCACTATTTCTATCAGCTTCAACCATACAATCTAATATTAGTGATCTTATAAGATTTGTTACTGAAGTATCACGTTTTTTAGCTTCTTTTTCAACAAAATCTTTTTCACTTTTTGTAATTCTTAAACCTAAGGCTTCAGTTTTATTTTGTAGTGCTATATCCTTTACATCCATAAAATTTTCTCCCCCAAATATATTACCTATAATAGTGCAAACTATTATAACACAATTGTTAAACCTGTGTTAAATACATTGTATCTCAAAACAGTAAACTTGTCAAGTTATCCACAATCCCTTGTTCTGTATTTTATAATGCTTTGAATCACATTTTTATAATTAAAAAATTATTTCATAATTTTTCGAATAATCTTGTGAAATCAATCATTTTTAACAATATAAGGAGAATAAAATTATGGGCAGAAACTTTGAATACTTAAAATCTCAAGTTAAGGCTTTTTATGAAGAAATACTAGAAAAAGGTGATATATCTGATCCTTTAGATATTGAAGTCTACTCTAATTATGATAAAGAGTACCTTGGATCTAGGATATTACTATCATCTGGAGGCCCTAACATCTACTTAGATACACGTTATGGACTAATGGAAGGCTATTGGTACTCTGAAAAGTATACTTTTGAAGCAGATCCTTCACTTATATCTCAAATAGATAGTTATTTAGAGTATGAATGGAACAAAAAATAGACACAAAAAAGGACTTGGAATTAACTCCGAGTCCTACTTTTTTTTATCCAAAATGCTCTACAAATCACAATCACTCTCAAACGACTTTTATATTAGGCATACTATCCTATGCCTAAGAAAATAAAATCGCTTAGAACGCAAAATACGAAGACAAAAATCTAGCTAATATTCGTAACCATCGTCTTTTTCTTCTGATTGGGCGTTTAATTCAGCTCCACGTCTCATAAAGTCATTAAGCTCACTTCTAGTTGGTGGACTTTTCCTTTTTGGACTTTTTCTATTTAAATCAGCTTTAACATGAGTCGTTTTAGGTTTTTCTTTTATAGCTTCTTCAATTAAGTCTTCTTCAGTAACTACCTGATCTTCATCAAGATTAGATAACTCTTCTATTTCACTAACCCTTTTATTAACAAGTGCTTCATGATAATCATCCACACCGTTGCCATCTTTGTCTTTGCTATCTTCTACGGCTACAGGCTCTGTAGGTTCAATCTTAGACTTTTCTTCTAATTTGGCTTTATTTTCAGCTCTTATCCTAGCAAGCTCTCCTTCTATATCCCATTGTTTAGCAAACCTTGCAGATTCAGCTTTCATTTTAGCTTTTTGGTCTTCAAATAACTTTTTGTATCTTTCTTCAAATTTCTTATTTTTATCTTCAATTTTTCTTCTAATTTCTTCGTCTTCTCTTCTAGCTTCTTCTTCACGTCTTCTTCTGTTCTCTTCAGCTATTTTATTAAATTGTATCAAGTTATCCTTTAACTTTTCGCTAACTGGATCAGGTGTATAGATGTTCTCACCGTTCTCATCTGTAATCTGTTTTGCCCTAACTTTCATACTTTTATCTTTAAGCTTAGGACCTTTATCTACATAGTGATATTCATAAGTCCAATCGTAAATATCATAGCCTGCTTTTCGACTATCCCCTACTCTTTTTCTTTTGTTTAAGCTAATATCTTTGCTCTCTAAATACTCTACATATTTCTCTTCAGAGTTAATATTAACATCCTTTAAACCTTCATCAATAACACCTGCAATATAGGCTTTAATCTCGTTCCTATTGTTCTTCTTAGGGCCTTTTAACTTCTCACCTTTATCATAGCCTTCAACCCTTTCTTTCATTGTAGGTAGTGATTGATTTACACCATACTTTTCCATAGCATTATCAAGTTTATGGGCACAATGATAGAAGTTATATATATCACCTTTTAAACCTTTACCATTAACGGTTACAGTAGGATATAATCTATGAAAATGTATAAAACCATTGTCAGTTTGTAGGTAGCCTACGCTGGCTGCTCCGTACTCATTATAGTCATTAAGCATAAGCTCTCGCATGATTTCTTGAGCCTTTTCTACGTCTCCTTGCCTATCTGGTCTAAGCTCATCAATAGCAAAAGAAGTGATAATATGTTTGGCTTCGGCGACTTCTTCTTTGCCTTTTCTCCTCCTGTTTTCATTTAATTTACCTTTGCTAGAAAGCATCCTTGAAAAGCTTGAGTATGGATCCATAGAGTTTATACCTATAGAACAAAAACCTACATTCCTAACAGCGTCTTCATACTTAGTTTTTTCCAAATATTCTATAACTCTTTTGCAGCTGGTGGTACTTAATATTTTTGTAATTCCCATAAAATACTCACCTCGTTAGCTATGTTTTTTAACTCATCTACAAGACCTTTATATGATAAATAAAGCTTATCTGTTTTATAAAAATCTTCTCCAACTTCTAAATAAGGATTGTAAAGTCTTATAAGATTTCCTACATTATTTACTTCAACTTTTAAATCATCTAGTGAGTTAGAAAGCTTAATAAGTTTCTCTTCAGACAAGTCATAATTCTTTATAAATTCTCTTATTTCTTCATCCCTTTTTATAGACTCATCTATCTTTTCTTCTAAAACTTTGTCTTCAACTTCTAACTTTTTTCTAATATAATCAGACCTATTATACCTAGAATCATTAATCTTTTTTTCTAGTTCTTCGAACTCTTTTTCTGTAAGTCTAGCATAAATTTTTTTAGTCCTATTTTGTTTTTCACCCATACTTATTCTCCTTTTAGATTTGATCATTGCTTGCATATTATTTGAATACGCATTCAAAAAACTCTTTTCTCCGAAAAATGTTTATCTAAAAGTTTGTCTGTAATTTCATAAACTAATTCTTAGTAAAGCTAAAAACTATTTTTGTAAAAAATAAATAATTAAAGATTTTATTAAGCCCCTGGTCTAATAAAATAATCTTAAAAATGATGTCCTCTTAGGGTACATCACTATTATTTATAATCTTGTTGAGTATCTGCTAAAAAGATACTGTGTCTCACTAAAGTGGGCCATTTTTAAATTTCACCATCATTTTACTACTTTTTATCAGATACTGCAAGCAATATCACTGTCACCCAATTTAAAAAACTAGCGTTTTTCCTAAAAAATTGTGCCAGTGAAAGTGCTTGCGGGGGTTCCACCCCTCGACCCCTTTTTTATAAAAAAATCTCTGGATTTTTTAGTTAAGATCCATCAAAATTTCTTGAATTTTGATAAAATCCTATCCACATCATGTCCACTTAGGGTACTTTTATTGTCCATAAAGTGTACCACACCTATGGTGTTTTTAGTGATGTCCATTTTGTGTACCATAAATGTCCACTTTGGATACATCAAATTATCCTATAATTTAATAGATGTCCATTTAGGGTACTTTTAAAGTACAGTTTATGGACATCAATAAATAAAGCGGAAATATCTACTCGTATATCTATTAACAATCTGGTAAATAAATACAAGCTCCAGATTAGGCTTATTTGGATAAATAAGCACAATAAAAAAAATCCTAGAACTTAATGCTCTAGGAGATTTTTTATGACACTTATTTTATTTTTTAATAACTATTATTGTTTTCATTAACATTTTTTAATGAACCATTTAATGGATTCTTATTTTCATTTAATAGTTCTCTTAATGTTTCAAGTTCATCTTTCATCGACTCAAATTGTTTTTCATTTTCTAATTTATTAAAGTTTGTATTCTTAGCGTAATTAACAAATGAAGAATAATCGTTCATGTCGAATAAGTCGTAACCAAAAAGCTCTTTAATGTTTTCGATAATTTCTACAGCTTGTTTACTTTGTGTATTCCTTGTAGATCTTTTAGTAGTATTACTTGCCATCTTAATTTGCCTCCTTTAATAATTTATTTTAAAATTTAATACAAATTAAATCTTAATTAATTACCTTTATTATACCATCCTATTGTCTATTTTTCACACTTTATAAGCGTGCTTTAATAAGTTGTTAATGGTTACTTAATCAACTATAAATAAATATAAAATTAGTATGTAGTTATATATTAATTAAGATTAAAACGTAACAATACCTCTTAATTAAATCCTACTTAGAGTCTAATTAGATAGAAATTAAATTGTAGTTAATGTATAATTAAGCTAACTATGATTTTCGTTTAGAACAAGGTAAATAAAGGATAATAAGATGACTTACTACACAAGACCTGAAGTATCAGAAAAATTAAATACTTCTACAGTAACCATTGCAAACTATATAAAAGAGTTGCAGGAGTCTATTTCAGAAGAAGAATACAATGAAGCTTTTAATGATCGCAATCAACCTAATGATAAAGGAATTAAGCTTCTAGAAGACTTACAGAAAAGAAAAAATCCAAACATAAGACTATTCGATGAGATCGAAGAAAAAGAAGAAGAAATTGCATCAATAAGAGCTGACTATGAAATACTAATTAACGAACTAAAAGAAGATTACCAAAGTCAGATTGTAGAACTTAATAGTGATAAAGCAAAGCTGGAAGAGAAGAATAAAGTTTTATCTGATGAGAAAGAAAAGCTTAATGATAAGTTTATGGATCTTTACAAAGAAACTAACGATAAACTTACAGAATTAATTCATCAATCAAATACCATTGCAGCATCTTTAGCCCTAGCTAATCAAAAGATAGAGGAGCTGGAGAGTAAAACAATTGAAACTAAAACCTATGAATCAAGCTATGAAGAACCAGAAGAAAAGAAATCATTCTTCCAGAAACTATTTGGAAAATAAACATTTCTAAGACATAGCCTTCCGCTATCACTTCACTTACGATTAATCAAAACAATAGCTTTGATTAATTCTTCCGTTTCGTTTTCGCTATAGTCTAAGACTTAGAAATAGCAGGGCGGAGCCTAAGGCGATTACTTGCAAAATTTTAAATAGAATAGAAACAACAAATCGGTTAGCTAAAAGGAAAAGACTAGAACTTAATCTAGTCTTTATTTTGTTGATATTTTAAAGGATTTTATAATATAGTTATACTTCAATGTGAAAAGCACTATACCATTAACAAATAAATACAAAGAAAAGATTAAAGAAGACAGAATAAAAAGGAGGAAAGAAAAAGAAGAGCAAAAAAGAGAAGAAGGAGTTTGGAAAACTTCTTGGCAATGACTTTCTGATGATCGAAGAAAAGTCGAAGACGACTCTTATCCTGAGGAAAAATATAACTGGATCTACGATGAAGCTTCAGACAGCTTTGAGAAATCCAACAAGGCTTTTTATTACTATAGTGAGTATGACACTAGACAAGTAAGTGAAGAAGAGTATCAGCAGCTTAAAAAGCTTTATATTGACAAGTTTGGTGGCTGGGAAAAGATAGACTTAGAAAACACCGATTACAATGGAAAAAACGGTATTGACGAGTAATTATATAAAAATAAAAATAAGAAATGCCAAGATATGAAATGAACCAAAAAATTCCTATTTTTTATTATTTAGATTTTGAAGATGAATTAAACCATATATTTTCAAAAAATAAATATTGAAAACTAAATATTTAGACCTTTATTTCAAATTTTATGTTTAATTAATAAGCCATCGGGTAGGTAGATAAAGAACGGGGATAATAAAGGAATGAAAGGAGTATTTTTTGAAATTAAAGAAAACGTTAGCATTAGGAACTGCGATGATTATAGGAATGCAATCTTTGATTGGAATGCCTACTAAATCATATGCATCTGAAGAAAGTAACAATACTACGGAACAAAATATCAATAAAAACGAATATGAATATACTAATATAAAAGAAGAACTTTTAGCAAAAGGTTTTAATGTTGACGACTCAAAGTTTAATTACGATGGCTTAACTTATACAAAAGTAACTGGTGATGATACTGTAGGTCTGATAGAAGAAGGACAAGACCATATAACAACTTATTTATTAGTAAATAACGCTGACGGCACATATACTCTAACAGCAAAAGATAACAATGGTAATGAAGCCTACAAAATAGTTGACGAAAATGGTAAAGCAATTCATTCTGATGGAACTATTTTGGGTATGAATAAGGTTAGTAGAACGTCAGCTTGTGAATGGGGAGTAGGACTATCTGGAGTAGCAATATCTTCAATATATGGTGGCGCGATCGGATTAGCATTTGGAGGTCCTGCAGGTTTAATCGCTGGTGCAGCAACAGGAGCAGCTTGGATACCAGTTTCATCTGCTTGTAAATAATATTTATTAGGTGATTAATATGAACATAAAAAACAAGTATATATCTTTTGGTTGGTTTGCATCATATGTATACGTTCCAACTTTTATATTCTTGATATCTAGAATATTTATCAAAGAATTTGATATAGTATTTTCAGCTTTGTTTTTTACGGTAGTTACAATTAGCTCATTGGCAGCTTACTATATGACAAATAAAAGTTTAGATAAAATTAAAGCTGATAAATTAATAGCCCAAACAATACCTTTGAGTTTTGTGTTTATGATTATATTGGCTATATTAGTTAATGTATTGATATAAAAAATTTAAAAACTATAAAATATACAAATAATTGATTCTTATAGTCAAGAAATAAAAATATTTGTATTATGATAAAAAAAGAGGACTTTGTTAGTCCTCTTTTTTTGCTTATTTTTATTGAATATATATGTCTATTACATATAAATTCCTTGTAATTGTGCTTTAAATATTATATAATAAAGCACAAAAGGAAGTAAAATATGAGTGTTGATAAAATAAAAAAAATAATAAAAAAAAATAATGGAATAGTTTCATCAAAAGAAATTTCAAAAAATAATATTGATTCTTGGTATTTGACTGATATGGTTCGAAAAGGATATATAGAAAGAGTAAATAGAGGGGTTTATTTTGATCCTGATTTTGATAATTATGATGAACTTTATTTTTTTCAATTGCAAAATAAGGTGTGTATCTATTCTTATCAAACAGCTCTATATCTTCACGATCTCACAGAAAGACTACCCTTTTTTGATGAAGTGACAGTATATCAGGGATATAATTCTTGGCGCATTAAAGATAGGGTTAAATCACATCAAATAAAAAAAGAATGGTACAAGATCGGAATTACTGAAGTAAAAACAGAAATGGGAAATTCAGTTTATTCTTATGATATGGAAAGGACTATGTGTGATCTTGTTAGAGATCGAAAAAATCAAGATTCTGAGATATTTTCAAAAGCTTGGCATTATTATATGAAAAAAAAGTCAAAAAATATATGGAAACTTAGAGAATATGCTGATATATTTAATATATCTGATAAAGTAGAGGATATTCTAGAGGTTATAAGTTATGAATAAGGATAGTGTTACTAGTAGACTAAGAAATAAATCAAATGAACTCAATATTGATTATAATTTAGCTTTAGATAAATTTTTCTTTGATGAATTTTTAAAGTTATTATCAATTAGTAAATATAAGGAGAATTTTACTCTTAAAGGTGGAATGCTTTTAACATATACACTAGGAATAGAAAATAGATCAACTAGAGATATTGATTTTTTAGTAAAAAGAACTAATATTGACTATGAAAATATTGAGAATATATTTGATGATATTTTATCTAACAATGATAAAAAAGGTGTTTGGTTTGAAGTTAAAAATAAACACAAAGATATAAAAATTGAAGATAAATACGGAGGAGTAAAATTCTATCTAGTAGGTAATTTATCTAATATAAGAAAGACTTTTTCAATTGATATAGCTACAGGCGATCCTGTTTATCCAGTACCTGAATTAAGCAAATATACTACAATACTTGGTGATAATATAGAAATACAGTTGTATCCATTAGAAACAGTTATAGCTGAAAAACTTCAAACTATAATAGATAAAGCAGAAATAACTAGTAGAATGAAAGATTTTTATGATATATATATTATTATAAAAAATAAATCTAGTGAAATAGATATTGATAAATTAAGAAAAGCTTGTTTGTTAACTTTTAAATATAGAAACACTGACATTAGTAAAGATGAAGCTATTAATATTATAAAATTAATTGGTAATAATGATAGAATCTTAAAAAGTTGGGAAAATTATAAAAACAAAAATAAATATGTTGAAAATGTTGAATTTGATTATATTATTAAGGTTATATTTAACTTAATAGATGAGGTGTTTTAAGCATAATGAATTAATTATGAGAAACTTAATAATAAAAGAGGGAACGAATCCCTCTTTTATTATCTTCAAATTATTATTGCTTAGATTTAGTGAAATGTTTTATACAGTAATAAACAACTCCAAATGCAAAATATGCTATAGTTGCATTTTTATTGTAAAAATTAATGTTATTTAAAAACAAATTTAAAATTAAAGTTATTACAAAAATTCCTCCCATAACAACTAATGTTTCTTTAAAAGCATTTTTCATATATACCTCCAGTAATTGTAAAATTTATATTTTATTGATTATAAGATCCAGTATATGAAAAGCCTCTAATTTGGAATACTTTTCCGTTTTCAAATGATTGAGCGCCTTTCTTTTTTGTTCAATATTGTCTATTAAGTACCTACCCGAAGCAAATCAAGTTAAGCAAAGAATTCAATATATTAAAAATTACAAGTTATATTATTTTATATATTTCGACTAAATAGGGTGTAGCCTGTTAGTGGTATTAACTAATCATTGAAAGTATAATGTTTGTAAGTGTCACAACAGGTGGCTCAACAGGTTTTTTACAGGAGATAGAATTATGGCAAGATTTGGTTATATTAGAGTAAGTTCGAAAGAACAAAAAGTAGATAGACAACAAGAGCTGATGAGAGAAGCTAAAATAGATAAGTTTTACATAGAAAAGGAGTCTGGTAAGAACATAGAGGATAGACCTCAATTACAAGAGCTTCTTAACACTATTCATTTTGGTGATGTAGTAGTTGTAGCTGAACTTGATAGGCTATCCAGGTCTTATGATGACTTAGACTTCATAATCAGTGAAGTCCAAAGAAAAGAAGCAACTTTAGAGGTCTTAAACCTACCTTTAACTCAAACTGATGATAAAAATATCAATAAGCTTATGAACACGATGATCCTTGAGATCTATAAGTACATTGCAGAGTCTGAACGTAAGAGGATAAAAGAGCGTCAAAGACAAGGGATAGAGCTAGCTAAGGCTAAAGGAGTCTACAAAGGTGGAACAAAGAAGTATAAACCCGACTCACCCCAACTTCAATTAGCATTTAAGCTTATAGATGGTGGTGACTCTATAAGATTTGCAGCAAAACAAACGGGAATTAACTATGAAACCCTAAGAAGATACAATAAAGAAAGAAATAATCAAAATATAGCTTAATTTAGCTATATGATAACGCTTTCTTTTGCGATTAAATATCTTAGCTATGTAAATGATGGAAGTATTGACACCTATAAATGTTAACATAGAAATGGAAAAATAAAAGATGATTAAGAGAAAAAGATATATACCACTTTTAATACTTGTAGTATATAGAAGATTATGACATCTTGTCAAATTCGATATCCGAACTAGAAAAAGATAGTAATACTGTTTACTTCTACCAAGAAAATATCGATAAAAAAGGCCACAGAATCTTATATATTTATAACAGTGATTTGGATAAGAGATACATCTTTAATTTTCAAATTTAAGTGATCCTTTATATAGCAAATAAAGAAGAAGACAAGGAAAATGACCTGAAACCCCAAAATCCGGAATACGGATGGAGGTGTTTTTCATGTCAAAATACGCAAAAAATTTAAAATTAAATTAAGAAAAGAAATAGAATTATATATCAAATGGTATAACGAAGACAGGATTAAGACAAAATTAAACGGAATGTCACCTATTGATTACAGATTACACTCCGCTTAAAATATTATTAAGTTATTCCGTGTTTACGGGTTCAGCTCATAACACCCTCTTTTTTTTATATTTATATTGTTTAATTATAAGATTCGGATAATGGTAATGTTATATATAACTTATCTGTGGTATGAGCTTCACCTACAAAGCTTGCTGCTTTTATTTTTTTATTAAAATATAAACTTCCACTAACTGAAGCTCCTCCTGAGCCAGATTTACTAACTACTGTTCTCTTTGTAGTATTATCTTTAAAAGTTACTGAAACTAATCCGTTAAATGTATAGGGTTCCACAGTATTAGGCCTTGCACTCCAAGTTACGCTTCTTCCTCCATCATATATATCTAATCTAGAAAATCCACCTTCTGTTCTTACAGTTGCATATGGCACTATTTGATTATTATTAACATTACTTCCTGCAAAATCACTAGCTAAAGATTCTTTTGGAATAAATATAAAACATGCAACTAATAGCATACTTGTGAGAAATAGTTTTTTTATTTTGTTCATAGAACCTCCTAATATTTTCATTACATTAGTAACTGGTACAGTAATATTGTACTGGAAAATGTTTTAAAAGAAAGGAGTTTACATGATAGATAGATATATAAAACATATAAAAGGAACGTTAGAATTTTATGGTGTAAATCCTGACGAATTAAAAATTATGGTCAAAGAAAATAAAGTTATATTTTTATATAATAGTCATTTTTCATTGATAAGTTTGAATCTTTTGAATTTTTTGGGAAAAGAAGGAATGAAATTTGATTTAGCTTTATCTGCTGACGAAGAAGACGATTTTGAAAAGGATAATATAGACGGTATACAAATTACTGTTGAATTAGATGAACTTAAAAAAATGGAAAATTACCTAATAGATTATAAATCACATTAAGATATATAATATTAGTTACTAGAAAAATAATAATTATATCTAGAACACAGAAAGACGGGATCTAAAATACCGTCTTTTGCTTTATTTAATTATGGTTTTTAGATTATAATATTACAATTACAACAAAAACAGCACTTTTTAATAAAATACGAAGCGTAAATATTTGAATTTTGAATTATAAGTATTTTAGGTGTATATATAGTATAATTCAATTGTTACTATCCCTAAACTGGTAACAGGAAGGGGGTGT
>NZ_CP171106.1:1450000-1597404 GCF_043187485.1 Anaerococcus martiniensis | reverse complement strand
CCTGATGCTACTGTTCTACCACCTTCACGTACGGCAAATCTTAGTCCTTCTTCTAGGGCGATTGGTTTTTGTAGTTTGATTTTGAAGGTTGCGTTGTCTCCTGGCATTACCATTTCTACGCCTTCTTCTAGTTCGATGTCGCCTGTTACGTCTGTTGTTCTAAAGAAGAATTGTGGTCTGTATCCACTGAAGAATGGTGTGTGACGTCCTCCTTCTTCTTTGGTTAGTACGTATACTTGACCTTCGAATTCTGTGTGTGGTTGTACGCTTCCTGGTTTTGCTAGTACTTGTCCTCTTGAGATTTCGTCTCTTTGTACTCCTCTTAGTAGGATTCCTACGTTGTCTCCTGATTCTGCTTGCTCTAGTGATTTGTGGAACATTTCTACTCCTGTTACTACTGCTTCAGATGTTTTTTCTGTTAGGCCTACGATTTCTACTGTGTCTCCTACTTTTAGTGTTCCTTTTTCTACTCTTCCTGTTGCTACTGTTCCACGGCCTGAGATTGTCATTACGTCTTCTACTGGCATTAGGAATGGTTGGTCATTGTCTCTTTCTGGGATGTCAAAGTAGTTGTCTACTTCTTCCATTAGGTTTAGGATTTTGTCTGACCATTCGCCTTCTCCACCTTCTTGTAGTGATTTTAGTGCTGATCCTACTACTACTGGTGCGTCGTCTCCGTCGTATTCGTATTCGTTTAGTAGGTCTCTTACTTCCATTTCTACTAATTCTAGTAGTTCTGGATCGTCTACTTGGTCTTCTTTGTTTAGGAATACTGCGATTTTTGGTATTCCTACTTGGCGTGCTAGTAGTATGTGTTCTCTTGTTTGTGGCATTGGACCGTCTGCTGCACTTACTACGATGATTGCTCCGTCCATTTGTGCTGCTCCTGTGATCATGTTTTTAACGTAGTCGGCGTGGCCTGGAGCGTCGATGTGTGCGTAGTGTCTGTTTGCTGTTTCGTATTCTACTACTGATGTGTTGATTGTGATTCCACGTTCTCTTTCTTCTGGTGCTTTATCGATGTTTTCGTAGTCGATGAATTCACCTGTTCCGTATTTTTTGTTTAGAGCTTGTGTGATTGCTGCTGTTGTTGTTGTTTTTCCGTGGTCTACGTGTCCGATTGTTCCGATATTAATATGTGGTTTGCTTCTTTCGAATTGTTGTTTACTCATTTATATCCTCCAAATGTAATCATTTAGTCCTATTTTACCATAAGTTAAATTAAAATTCTATATTTCAGTATATTAATTTATATATTGATTCTTTTTATTTTATGGTGTATACTATATAAATGATGCCACTTTAGCTCAGTAGGTAGAGCGCATCCATGGTAAGGATGAGGTCCTCGGTTCGATCCCGGGAAGTGGCTCCATTTTTTTGACTAATTTTAAAATTATATTTTTCAAAGAAAAAGAGAGCTTTTGTGCTCTCTTAATTTTTTTATTTTTTTCTACTTAATACTAATCCTGTAGAAGCTGTGAAAAGTGTTGCAACTATTGAAGCTAAGCCACTTACTCCTGTTCCTGGGTTATCTACTTTTTTTGCATCTTTTGGTGTGTTTGTTTTTTCAACTTGTTTTTCTTCTAGTATTGGCTTTTCAGATTCATTTTTATCTTTATTTATATTCTCTGAATCTTTTTTGTCATCACTTTTGATTTTTGTTTCTAAACCATAACCAATTTTATAAGCTATCTCATCTGTGTACTCATAATTTTCATTTAATCCTGGTACGTCAACTGGTAACTTTCCTGTAGATGCAACTTTTCCAAATACAACATCTAATGAGAATGGAATATTTGGTCCAAATGTTTTTACTGGATCTTTACCTTTTTCAGTCGGATCCATTCCTTTAGATCCATATGCTAATACATGTGCATCAGAATTTTTGTATCTATCAAGGTCATATGGTTTTCCAATACTTATTATTGTAGATTTTTTATTATTTTCTTTTGCAAATGTTGTTAACATATCTGGAATTTCCGCTAGCCAATCACCTTTACTTAACTGTCCAGCTCTGCCTATTTCACTAACTGCTATTATATAATCATAGTTTTTTGCATAATCTCTTAGTGTTTGTTCGGCATCACTTGGATTATCTTTGAAGCTTTCAAAAGTTAATACATCAACTGTTGCGTCTTTGTCTATGACACCTTCACTTTGTAATTTTTCAAATCCATATTTAAATCCTGGAATTTCATTTTCATATGGTGTGTATATTAAGACTTTTTCATTTGCTTTTGGATACAAAGGTAGGAGGTCATTATTTTTAGTAACTGTTATTGCTTTTTGGGTAATTTCTCTTTGTTTGTCAAAATGTTCTTTATTGCCTACAACTTTTAAAGCTTTTTCAATCTTTTCTTCTAATGGTACTTTGTATTGATTTAGGTCTAGGATTCCTCTTTTTTGTTTTAATTCCAGTATTCTATAAACTGAATTGTCTATTTCATTTTCGGATATATTTCCTAAATCTATTTCATTTTTTATCCTACCAATGATATTATCAAGTTTTAGTAAATCTTCATTTTTTTGTAGTAGTGCTGGCATTAGAGGAATATCAACACCTGCCTTGATTGCCATAACTACAGCGTCTTCTTCTCCAAAGTGATCTGCTATAGCTTGCATTTTCATAGCATCTGTTATTACGATTCCATCATAGTGCATTTTTTCTCTAATAATGCCAGTTAGAATATCATCAGATAGGGTAGCAGGAATACCAACAGTACTTCTATCTTTTTTAGAAATTGCAGTATCTTTTTCTAATTGAGGATATGAAATATGTGCTGTCATTATCATATCAACACCTTCGTTTGCAGCTTTTTTAAATGGAACTAATTCTAATTTTTCTACCTCTTCAAATGATTTATCTACAACTGGTAATCCTAAATGGCTATCAGTAGCAGTATCACCGTGTCCTGGGAAGTGTTTAATAGCTGCTGAAACTCCTTGGTCTTGTAAACCTTTTACAACTTCCGAACCAAGTTCTCCTACAAGTTTTGGATCTGAAGAAATGGAACGTAGTCCAATAACTGGATTGTTTGGATTATTGTTTGTATCCATTACAGGTGCAAGGTTTACGTTAATTCCCAAGGCTTTTATTTCATCAGCAATTATTTTTCCATATTGGTAAGCCAATTCTTTATCACGAGTTGCTCCCAAGGCCATATTTCCCGGTAAAGATGTACCTGTACCCAACCTCACAACGATACCGCCCTCTTGGTCTATAGAAATTAATAATGGATCAAGTCCATTTTCAACCGCTGCTTTTTGAATATTGTGGGTAAGTTTTGTGGTTTGCTCAGTATCACGAACGTTTTCTGCAAATAAAATAACTCCACCTACCTTGTATTTTACAATTGCATTTTTTATATCTTCATTAAGCTCAGTGACTTCTTGTAGTTCACCATTTTCATCTTCCCAGTGTCTGAATTCAAGCATCAGCATTTGACCAATTTTTTCATCAAGGGTCATCTTAAAAATCTTATCCTCTATTTTCTTATCCTTTGTTTTAGTCTGTTGAGAGCTTGATACTATCTGTTTTTCATCTTTACTTTGAGTCTTATTATCAGCCTTATAATCTTTAGTTTCTAAATTTTGGTCTTCTACCTGAAGTTTTTCTGCATCCTCATCGCTAATTTCAGCAGTGAAAACATCATCAATACTAGATGCATCATATTCAATTACATTTTCACTTAAAGTATCTGACGCATAAGCGAGAGTTGACGGAGCTAAAGAAATGCCTAAGACAAGCAATAACGAAACTCCATACTTAAAATTTTTGTTCATAGATTTATCCTCCCATCTATAATAATAAGTATAAATTTTAAAAAATAAATAGTCAAGAAAACATTTTCATTTTATTAATATTTTGTAGATTTATAATGAAGTATACATAATTTTATATAAAAATGGGTAATATATAATATAGTAAAAATTATGGAGGCTTAAATGAAATGGGAAGATAGACGTAGAAGCTCGAATATTAGAAGAGGTTCTAGTGCAAATAGAGGAGGATTTGGTAGCGGAGGATCAAGGGGGCCAATCTTTATACCTGGTGGTAGAGGTGGCGGTGGCCTTGGTGGAATCATTTTCTTTTTTATCCTAATGGCACTTATGCGTGGACTAACAGGAATAAGTTCAAATATGGGTGAAGAACAAAGAAGGAATGACCCAGGCCAATACCAAGAGCAAACTCAAATCGAACCTAGGGGTAGAACTACATCCGAAAGCGGAAGTCGTGAAAGGCTTGAAGATTTTTTATCTGTAGTTTTAGCTGATACAGAAGATGTTTGGAATGAAAAATTTAAAGAAATGAACTCTACTTATGTTGAACCAACTATGGTGCCTTACTCAGGTTCAACTCGTTCAGCATGTGGTGTTGCCCAATCAAACATGGGACCATTCTATTGTCCACTGGATGAAAGTATATATATAGATGTCGAGTTCTATAATCAATTAGTTAATAGATTTGGTGGCGGTGGTGATTTCGCCTTAGCTTATGTATTGGCCCACGAAGTTGGTCATCACGTACAAAAACAATTGGGAATACTTGACCAAACGAATAAATTAAGACAAACTCTTTCAACCAAGGAATACAATAAATACTCTGTAGCCCAAGAATTACAAGCGGATTATTTTGGTGGACTTTTTGCTTACTATGTCCAAGAGAAAGGATACTTAGATCCAGGTGATATAGAAGAAGCCATGAACGCAGCTTCTGCTATAGGTGATGATAAAATTCAAGAAATGTCCGGTAGAAATGTAAATGTAGATACATTTACCCACGGATCCTCAGCTCAAAGAAAAGAAGCCTTTGACTTAGGTTATCAGCATCATGATATAGAACATTCAATGATTTTCTTTGATAGAATTCAATAAAGAAAGACCTCAAATGAGGTCTTTTTTTATTTGCAGTTTGGACACAGTCCCCTATAAACAATTTCTTCAGTTTGGATATCATAATCCTTAAGTTCATCAGGCTCTCTATGATCTATTACTTCAAAATCACAAATCTTCCCACAATCTTCACATATAAAGTGGCCATGTGTTCTTTTTCTAAGTTCATATCTTTTACTATTCATATTAAAGTCTAACTCTTTAATTATTTTTTTATTTGAAAGTAGATTTAAAGTATTATAGACCGTAGCCTGTGATATTACTGGATCGATTTCTTTTAAGTCTGTGTAGATTTTTTCTGCAGTAGGATGCGTGTGATTTAAAGCTAAGTAATCGAGGATTAAAAGTCTTTGGTGAGATAATCTTATCCCATTTACTTCCAGTAAATTTTTTAGTTCATATATTCTGTTTTCATAGTCGAGATTTTGAATCTCTTTAATTTTAGCTTCCATAGCACCCCCTTCTTTTTATTTAATATACATTATCAAATAATTTTATCAATCTTTTTAAGTATGAAAAAAGCCCACAACAGTTGCGGGCTTTCAATACAATAATTATTTAAAACTATGCAAGTTCTACTTCTGCACCAGCTTCTTCTAATTGTGATTTTAGAGCTTCTGCATCGTCTTTTGAAAGTTTTTCTGCTACTGTTGCAGGTGCTCCATCTACTAATGCTTTAGCTTCTTTTAGTCCTAGACCAGCTGCATCTTTAACAACTTTGATTACGTTGATTTTAGCTTGTCCAGCTGATTTAAGAACTACGTCAAATTCAGATTGTTCTGCTGCTGCTGCTTCTCCACCAGCTGCTGCTGCTCCTGGAGCTGCTGCAACTACTGCTGCTTGTGCTGTTACGTCAAATTCTTCTTCGATTGCTTTTACTAGGTCAGATAATTCTAGTACTGTAAGATTTTTAATATCTTCTAATAATTGTGTTACTTTTTCGCTTGCCATTTTAATTCTCCTTTTATGTTTATTATTCAGCGTCGCTTTCTGCGTTTTCTTCTGTACTTTCTGCTTCTGCTGGTTCAGCAGTAGCTTCTGTTGTTTCTTCTACTTCTGTTGATGGTTCTTCAACTACTTCTTCTGCTACTTCACCGTTTTCTTCTCTTTTAACACGTACTGCATCAAGAGCAAGAGCAATTTTTGCAACAGTATTATTAAGATCTCCAGCAAGAGTGCTGATTGGTGATAATAATACATTTGCAAGCATTGAGTAAAGAACATCTTTGCTTGGTAATGATGCTATTGCGATCATTTGTTCGCCAGTTTGGATTGCTCCTTCAACTAGACCTGCTTTGATAAGAAGTTTTTCTTTTTCTTCATCGCCTTCTTTTCTGTAATCAACAGCAACTTTTGGTCCTGTTACTGAATCTTCATTTGAGAAGATTAGAGCATTTGCACCTTTAAGTTCACTTGTTAAATCACCGTATCCAAGTTCTTCAAAAGCAAATCTCATCATTGTGTTTTTGTAAACTTTGTATTCTGAGTTACCTTCTCTGAATTTTGTACGTAGGTCAGTGATTTCTTGTACATCCATTCTGTCGAATCCAACAAGAGTTACAGATTTAGAATTTTCGATTTTTTCTTTAATTTCATTAACAACTTCTTGTTTAGCTGCTATAGCTTTTTCGCTCACTTTTTCACCTCCTAAAGGCTTTTTTGGTAGGTATTAAAAAACCCCCACGCATATTGTAAGCATATTAAATATGCTTACATCGGTGGGGATGTAAGTTTCATATATCCCACCTATACGCAATTATTAAACATTTCTGTCTGCGTAGTCTTTGGTAGCCTGTATATTTGACTATGATATTATATCATATATTTTTAATTTTGCAAATTATTTTTCAACTAAATCCATTACTCTTTGTGGAGATAGTTTTACACCAGGTCCCATTGTACTTGTTACAGTAACTGATCTGATATATCTACCTTTTGAAGATGCTGGTTTTGCTTTAACTACTGCAGTTAGTAGTGCGCGAATATTTTCTGCAAGTTTTTCTTGTCCGAAAGAAACTTTTCCAGTTGGTACGTGGATTAAGTTTGCTTTGTCTGTTCTGTATTCTACTTTACCTGCTTTGATTTCTTCGATAGCTTGTTTTACATCCATTGTAACTGTTCCAGTTTTTGGGTTTGGCATTAACCCTTGTGGTCCAAGGATTCTACCAATTTTACCAACTGTAGCCATCATATCTGGTGTTGCAATTACAACGTCAAAGTCTAACCAGTTTTCGTTTTGGATTTTTTCTGCTAATTCATCTCCACCTGCAAAATCTGCACCTGCATCTAATGCTTCTTGAACACGATCTTCTTTTACAAATGCAAGAATTCTTTGTTCTTTACCTGTACCGTGTGGAAGAACGATTGTTCCTCTAACTTGTTGATCAGCGTGACGGCTATCAACACCAAGTTTTAGGTGAAGTTCTACTGTTTCATCGAATTTTGCTTTAGCTGATTTTTCTACAATTTCTAATGCTTCATTTAATTCATATTCTTGTGTTGCATCATATGAATTTTTTGATTCTAAATATTTTTTTCCTCTTTTTGCCATTTAATTCCTCCTTGTGGTAAGTCGAGTTTCCTCTCCCACTAATCTTCTACAGTAACTCCCATAGATCTTGCTGTTCCCGCTATCATGCTTACTGCAGCTTCTAAGCTTGCTGCGTTAAGGTCTTTCATTTTTGTTTGAGCTATTTCTTCAAGTTGGCTTCTTTTGATTGTTCCAACTTTATTTTTGTTTGGCTCACCTGAACCTTTATTTAGGTTGATAGCTTTTTTGATTAATACTGGTGCTGGTGGTGTTTTTGTTATAAATGTAAAGCTTCTATCCGTAAATACTGTTAGCTCTACCGGTATAATCATTCCAGCTTGATCTGCTGTTTGTGAATTAAATGCTTGTACAAAGTCCATGATATTAATTCCGTGTGGACCTAGTGCTGTACCTACTGGTGGTGCTGGTGATGCTGCTCCTGCTGGTACTTGTAACTTAACTACTGCTTGTACTTCTTTATCTGCCATAATTTACCTCCTTGTGGTCATATCGGGGGATTACCCTCCCACGTTCTAGCAGTTTTAAAAACTAAATTGTTTCTATATCTGTAAATTCTAAGTCTATTGAAGTATCACGTCCAAATATATCTACAAATGCTTTTATAGATTGTTTTTCTTGATCCACTTCTGTAACTTTTCCTACAAAATCCTTAAATGGACCAGCGATGATATTAATATCGTCTCCTACTGCTACATTTATATCTAGGATTGGTTTTTTCTCTTTAACACCGAATTTTCTTACTTCATCCGGTGTTAGTGGAACAGGTTTTCTATCTGGTCCTACAAAACCGGTTACCCCTTGGGTATTTCTAATAATGTACCAAGATTTGTTGGTTACATTCATCTTTACCATTACATAGCCTGGGAAAAGTTTTCTAGTTTTTACTTTTTTCTGATCGTTTTTTACTTCTACGTACTCTTCTGTTGGCACTGTAACATCTATTATGTCTGGGTTTTGCTCATTTTCAATCATTGATCTGATTTTATCGCATACCCTATTTTCATAACCAGTGTAAGTATGAACTACATACCATTTTGCCTTTTCAGAAGCTTCGCTTGTCTCTTCTACTGTATCTTCTACAGCTTCTGCCTGATCTTCTAAAGGTTCGTTTCTATCAAAAGAATCTGTCATTTTTCACCTACATATTGATTAAAAGTTTTAATAGGTTGCTAAATACAATTTCATCTAAGAACCAAATAATCACTCCAGTAATTATACTAATAACTAATACTAAAAGTGTATACTCTATAGTAGTTTTCTTAGATGGCCATTGAATTTTTTTTCTTTCTCTTCTGACAGAGCTGAAAAAACCTTCTTCTTTTTTTGCCATATTTTGCTCCTATTTTGTTTCTCTATGCAGTGTATGTTTTTTACAGAATGGGCAATACTTATTTAACTCAATTCTTTCTTGGTGAGTTTTTTTGTTTTTTGTAGTATCATAGTTTCTGTTTTTGCATTCAGTACATTCTAATTTTACTTTATCTGCCATTAAAACACCTCCTATTAAATATACGGATAATTCCTACAAGTGATAATGATACCATCCACATATGACTTTGTCAACCTAAATTTGCTCTAATTTTTCAAAAAAATTTACTCTTTTATTTACTAAAAATTTCCTTAATTCTTCTAGGTCGTGATTTGAAAAACACTGGTCTTGATAAGCTAATAAAATTTCTTCAATATCTGGTAGAACATATACATCTTCATCAAACATTTTTCCAAGATAAATATCCTCCCTATCATAATAAACTTCGGGTGGATAGTCTTCTAGTTTTGATGTATTAAAAATGACAAAACTATCATTTGAGTATACTTTATCTTTTACTACTAGTACTCGTTCTTTTGGATCAATTAGTCTGCCTGTTTTATAATCACGCATCTATATTCAAACCCTCGTTATATATTGTTTCTACGATTTCATTTGCAACTGTTGATGCAAGTTCATCAGTTTCTGCTTCAACCATAACCCTAACTAGGGGTTCCGTACCACTTGCACGGACTAAAACTCTGCCGCTATCAGCTAGCCTATTTGTAATTTCTACAATTTTTTCATTTACTTTTTCATTGTTTAAAGTAGCTTCTTTATCCTTTACCTTAACATTTACTAAAGTTTGTGGGAAGATAGTCAAATCTCGTGTCAAAGATTTTAAATCTGATTTTTGATCAATCATTGATTCCATTACCCTAAGTGAAGTTAAGATTCCATCACCAGTATTAGCATATTTTCTAAATATAACGTGGCCTGATTGCTCTCCACCTATTTCATAATCATTTTCATCCATAGCTTGATGAACATATTTGTCTCCCACATTAGTTTTTACATAGTCGATTCCTAAATTATCTAAGGCTTTGTAAAGACCAATATTGCTCATTACCGTAGTTACAACAGTGTTTGAAGGAAGTTTTCCCTCATCTTTCATATGTTTTGCACAAACATATAATATAGAATCACCATCTACTACATTTCCCTCACTATCAACTGCAATACATCTATCAGCATCTCCATCAAAGGCAAATCCTACATCAAGTTTATTTTCTACAACAAATTTTTGAAGGTGTTCTATATGAGTAGATCCTGCATCAACATTTATGTTAAAACCATTTGGCTTATCATTCATTACATAAGTATCAGCGCCAAGAGCGTCATAAACTGGTTTTGCAATTGTAAAACTTGCTCCATTTGCACAGTCAAGTCCAACTTTAATACCCTCAAAGGATTTATCAACTGTTTGGATTAAAAACGCAATGTATCTATTTCTTCCACCGATAAAGTCAACAGTACGTCCAATATCTTCTCCAACGGCTAAGTCAATATCTGTAATATCACTATCTATATACGCTTCAAGTTTTTCTAAAAACTCATCATCCATCTTTTCCCCATTTGAATTAATAAGTTTTATACCGTTGTCATGGTAAGGATTGTGACTAGCTGTAATCATAACTCCACAGTCAAAATCTTCACTTCTTACTATATATGACACAGATGGTGTTGGTGTTACGTGTAGTAAGTGGGCATTTGAACCAGAAGATGTAATTCCTGCTGAAAGTGCATCTTCAAACATATATGATGATCTTCTAGTGTCTTTGCCTATTACAATCTTTCCATTATATCCATTGGCAGTACTAAAATAATCTCCTAAAAATCTTCCTATTTTAAAGGCATGGTAGACATTTAGTCCTTTGTTTGCTTCTCCTCTAAAACCATCGGTTCCGAAATATTTCATAAAACCTCCTATTATGTAAAACTGTTTTATCTTTTTTTATTATACACTTTCACTTCTAATACATAAACAAATGCTTATAAAAAGTCCTTAAGGGTAGAAATTACATGAGGTGATATAATGAATTTAGAAACATTAAATAACGAAAAATTTTATATTAATGGTGAATACGTTGATAGTGCAAGTGGTGAATTTATTGATGTAGAAAATCCAGCTACTGAAGAAATTTTTGCAAAAATCCCTAGCGCTAACGAAGAAGATATAAACAAAGCAGTTGATGCTGCTTATGAAGCATTTAAAACTTGGTCTAAAACTCCTCTTAGCGAAAGAGTTTCATTGGTAAAAAAATTAAATCAATGGATAGATGACCACCAAGATGATTTTGATCAGTTAATTTTACTTGAACTTGGTATACCAATCCATGTAGGGCATGGCTCACAAGTTGGTAGACAAATAGACCGCACAAATGTATTTATTGAACAAGTAGAAAATATTGATTTAGAAACTCCAATGGAAGGTGGAATTTTAGTCCGTGAACCAATCGGAGTGGTAGCATCCATTACCCCATGGAATTATCCACTGGGCCAAATAATTCAAAAGGTAATTCCGGCCATACTTTCTGGATGTACAGTTGTTCAAAAACCTGCAACTAATACCCCACTATCTGCTTATTTATTGGCAAAGGGTGTGGATGAAGTAGGTTTCCCAAAGGGAGTATTTAATCTAATTACTGGTCAGGGTTCAGAAGTAGGAAATATTTTAAATAAACATCCAAAAGTCGCAATGATTTCATATACAGGATCTCTAGCAGGTGGTGCCGCATCAGCAAAAGCTGGTATGGATACTGCAAAAAAAGTTGTGCTAGAACTTGGTGGTAAATCACCAGCAGTATTTGTAAAAGGTGCAAATATTGAAGAAGCTGTGGAACAAGTATTAGGCACAGTTTATAAAAATATTGGTCAAACTTGCTCATGTTTGTCTCGTGCAGTAGTTACAGAAGATATCTATGATGAAGTTTTGGAAGAGTTTTTAAAACAATATGAAAACTTCCCAGTTGGAGATCCTACAGATGAAAATACTGTTGTAGGTCCACTTTCAAGTAAAAAACAATTTGAAAGAGTAAAGGGATATATAGAAAAAGGTATCGAAGAAGGTGCAGAATTAATCCGTGGTGAAGTTCCTGAAAAAAATGGCAAAGGGTACTATGTAGAACCAGCAATATTTACAAATGTAAAACCAGGAATGACCATCCATGATGAAGAAATATTTGGCCCTGTGCTATCTATCATAAAAGTAAAAGATGTTGAAGAAGCAATCAAAGTAGCAAATGCAGTTGACTACGGTCTATCATCAGCAGTATTTGGAGACAATGAAAAAGTCATAGAAATTGCAAAAGAAATTGAGGCTGGTGAATGTTATGTAAATACATCTGCAAAAGGACCTAACCTACCATTTGGTGGTTATAAACAATCAGGAACCGGTCGTGAAGGCGGACTTTATGGTCTTTTAGAGTATTACGAGTTAAAATCAATTTATACAAAATAAAATATTGAAGAGCCTAGGCTCTTCTTTTTTTCTGCCCAAATATACTATAATGGTAATATGACAAAATTAGATTATATACCAAAAACAGATATTAAAATGATACACGTAGATAAGTCATATACATTTGGAGTCGATTCTATCATACTTTTAGACTTTGCAAAGATGAAGAGAGACAAAATCTTAATTGATATAGGAAGTGGATCTGGGATTTTAAGTTTAGGAGCAAATTCATATTATAATTTAAAAAAAGTTTATGCAATTGAAATCCAAGATCAAAAGGCTAATTTGTTTAAGGAAAATTTAAAATTAAATGATATTTCTAATATAGAAATTATAAACAAAGATTTAAATGAAGTTGACCTTGGAAATAATATCGCAGACTACATAATTACCAATCCTCCCTATTACAAAATTACTGATAATATTCAAAATAAAAGTGAAGAATTTTTAGTATCCCGACAAGAGAAATATTTAAAAATTGAAAATATTTTTGATTTTGCTAATAAAGCACTCAAAGATAAGGGAAAATTATTTATGATTCATAAACCAGAGCGAATGGTCGATATATTCAGATCTTCAGGCAACTTGAAAGCTAAAAGAATAAGATTTGTACAATCAACTTTTGATAAAAAACCACAATTTATTCTTATAGAATTTGTTAAAAATGCTAATGACGGACTCAAAATAGAAGATCCCCTTATCATATATGAAAATGGCGGATATAGTGAAGAAATGAAAAAAATATCTGGTCAATTATAAATACTATAAAATTTGTAATATATTGTTAAAAGTGTTAAGATATTAGTGATTTAATTTATCAAAAGGAGGAAAAATGAAAATTAATCAACTAAAATCAATTGTATTGGCTCTTTCATTGTCATTAGTATTTACAGCTTGTGATAATAATACAACAACTACAGAGCCAGCAAAGGAAACAGAACAAAGTGCTGAAGCGGAAAACACAAATGAAGCAGATTCTACAACTACTGATAAAAACGATGTAGAGGATGTAGAAAAAGAATCTGAAGAAGATGAAGAAAATGAAAAAGAAGATGAAAAAGAAGATGAAAAAGAAAGTCAAAGTGATTCATCTTTAAAAGATGGTACATATCAGGCAAGTGCTAATGGCTATGACCGTGAATTAAACTTAGAAGTGACAATTGCTGATGGCAAAATTTCTGACATAGAACTTTTAGAAAATCACGAATCAGATGCTGTAATTAATAGAGCATTTCCTATCATCAAAGAAAGAATAATTGAAGCAAATAGCCCAGATGTAGATTCTGTATCTGCCGCTACATATTCAACAACAGCTATTAAACAAGCTACCTTAGCTGCACTAGAAGAAGCAGGCCTTGAGAAAGGTTCGATTAAAGTAAGTAATTCAACAGGTTACGAAGAAGACAGAGAACTAACTGAAGCAGAAGATAAAACTACAGATCTTCTTGTAATCGGTGGTGGTCCTGCAGGGCTTTCTTCAGCTATCCAAGCTAAACAAGACGGTGTAGAAAATGTAACTGTTATCGAAAAAATGGATATCCTAAGTGGTAACGGAAAATTTGATATGAACTTCTTCGACATGGCAAACTCTGAAGCTATGAAAGCAAATAACAATGAAGTAACAAAAGAAAAATACAAAGAAAAATTTGCTGAAAAATCATGGGATAGCGAAGAAAGAATTGATGCTATGACTGAAGGAGCTTTTGAAGTTGACAGCTGGTTAAGAGATCAAGGTATCGAACTTGATTATAACTTTGGTGAAGAAGGTTCTATGAACCACATGGCAAAAGAAGATGAATATGCTGGTGACTACTTACAAACTAAATTAGAAGAAACAGCTAATGAACTAGGCATTGAAATTTTTCCTGGAACAAAAGCGACTGACCTACTTATCGAAGATGGTAAAGCAATGGGAGCTTCCGTTGAGGATAAAGAAAATACTTACAAAATCAACGCTACTTCTACAGTAATAGCAACAGGTGGTTTTGCAAATAATCCTGAATTACTAGCAGAATACATCCCAGGTGCTGAAGAAATTCCAACATCAAACCAAATTGGAGCGACAGGTGATTTTGTTGAAATTGCTAAAAATCATAACATCAAATTAGGAGATATGGAAAAACCATCAGTATTCCCTAAAATCCTAGACCCAAGACGTGACCTAACAGGTGCATTTGATAGCAACTTTATTTTTGTAAATGAAAATGGAGAAAGATTTATCGATGAAACTAGCGGTGGCGTAGAATATGGTCAAGAAATGATGAAAAACCGCCCAGTTTATTATATCTTTGATGAAACTGCTAGAGATGCTTTTTATAGATTAACAAGCCAAGTAGAAAAAGGATATATAGATGAATATGATTCTGTAGATGCATTAGCAGAAGCTATCGGATGTGAATCTGAAACATTAAATGAAACTATAGACGCCTACAATAAAGCAGTAAAAGGTGAAGCAGATGATCCATTTAGAGAAGAAGCAGCTGAGGCTGAAATAAATAAAGATGGCAAATTATATTGTGTAAAAGTAACTCCTGCCCTACACATGACTAAGGGTGGTATAGTTGCAAATGAAAAAGCCCAAGTTTTAGATAATGAAGATAATGTTATCGAAGGACTTTATGCAGCAGGTGAAGTAACAGATACTTCAGGAGCTTACTCATCAGCAGTTATATTTGGTAGAATTTCAGGAAAATCTGCAGCAGAAAATATCAACAAATAAAATATTTGTTTAACACGCCTAATTTGTTTTAGGCGTGTTTTTTGATACAATAAATTAAAGGAGTTATTATGGACTATCAAATTTATTTTATCCCAACACCTATTGGAAACCTTGAAGATATAACAATTAGGGCAATAAATACTTTAAAAGAAGTTGATATAATTGCTTGCGAAGATACTAGAGAAAGCAAAAAATTACTTGACCACTATGAGATTAATAAGCCCCTTACCTCCTATCACAAATTTAATGAAACAAGTAAATCTATAGAAATAATTGAAAATGTACAAGAGGGTAAAACTTATGGTATTATTACCGATCAAGGTATGCCTGGTATTTCTGATCCTGGCCATATTTTGATAAAAAAATGTATTGAGGAAAATATTTCATACACAATTTTACCTGGTGCAAGTGCAATAATTACAGCCCTTGTAGGATCTGGACTAGATAATGATAGATTTTCTTATTATGGCTTTATCCCAAAGAAAAATGGAGATAAGAATAAACTCTATAAAGAATTAGAAAACGAAAGCAAAACATCAATATTATTTGATACACCCCACAACTTGGAAAATACCATTGCAGATTTTAAAAAATACTTTTCTGATCGAAAACTATGTATAGCCCGTGAGCTTACAAAAAAATTCGAAGAATATATATTAGAAGATATATGTAAAATTAATATAGAAGATATTACTCTAAAAGGTGAATTTGTTTTGCTCTTATCTGGTAAAGAGAATATCCAAGATACAAATATTAGTGATTTTGAAGAAACTATAAAAAGTCAAATTGATCAAGGACTTAGAACTAAGGATATTGTGAAAAATATAAGAGATATAAGTGATTTTTCTAAAAATGAAATCTACGAATACGTCCTATCATTAAGTAAATAAATCGGGCAAAAGCCCGATTATTAATTTACCCTATTTTCAGAATCACCAGTTTCTATAACTTCAAGTGCATTATCTAAGGCAAATTTTATTTGATTATCCAAAGCTGTCTTTGTAAAATATGCCACATGATTATACATATCTACCTTTGGATTTTCCAAAAGTTGATCAAATATTTCATCATTATAATCTGGATTATTTTTACCATATAAACCATCTTCGTTTTCATAAACATCTAGGGCAGATCCTGCAATTTTACCATTAGCAATAGCTCCTAGAAGAGCTTTAGTGTCAATCAACCCACCTCGTGATGTATTTATAATAAATGACCCATCTTTCATTTTGCTAAAGGCATCCTTATTAAATTGGTGGTAATTTTCATCTACTAAGGCAGCATGGACTGAAATGATGTCAGATTTTTCCAAAAGTTCATCAAATTCAACAAATTCTACAATATTTTTTGCATAAATCTTAGGATGCGGAGTTGTAGCAATTATCTTAACACCAAATCCATTTAGACCTTGGGCAACTAAATATCCGATGCTTCCCAAACCATAAATACCAACAGTTTTACCCCTTAAAGTTTGACCTAATTTGTTCTCACTAAACCTAAAGTCTTTGTTTTGTATATCTTTTTGGATTTCACTATCTTTTTTTAATAACTTTAAAATCATAATTATTGTAAATTCTGCAATAGACTCTGGTGAATAATTAGGGGTATTTGTTACAACTAGTCCTGCCTGATCAGCTTTTTCTAAATTTATTTGGTCATATCCAACAGATGTTATGGATAATTGTTTGATACCATAGTCTGCAAATTGCTGATACATCTGATCTTCAATTTTGTTTGCTACTGTTAGTACTACTCCATCAGCATCTTCTAATTTTTTTATATTTTCATCATTCAGACTTTCTTCTATAACTTCAACTTCTATATTATTATCTTCTTCCCATTCCCTAAGGTATTTAACTTGTAAAGGGTGTGGTGAATAAACTATAATTTTCATCTATACCTCCAAACATTTTTATAATAAATACCCTATATTAAAGCAAAATAAAAAGAACCAATAAGGTTCTTTAAATCTAAAATTATTTTTTTCTGTTTTTTCTTTTAGCTGCGTCATTTTTTTTCTTTTTAATAACGCTTGGTTTTTCGTAGTGTTCTCTTCTTCTGTATTCAGAAAGTACACCGGATCTTGCGCATTGTCTTTTGAATCTTTTAATCGCACTATCGATTGATTCATTTTCTCCAACTCTGATTTCTGTCATCTCTATCCCCCCTCTCGTATAACACAAAAATTTTTTCAGATTCTATTGGGTACATTTCTAGCCTGCAGGCCAATGAAATGCTCTGCCTCCTAGAACATGAAAATGCAAGTGAGGTACTGTTTGTCCCCCATCTTCGCCGATGTTTGTAACAACCCTATAGCCTTCTAAATTATTATCAGCAGCTAGTTTTTTTATAGCTAGCATAATTTTTGCTATAAGCTCACTGTCACTTTCATCAAGCGTAGCTAAACTTGTTATGTGCTTTTTTGGTATAACAAGAAAATGGATAGGTGCTTGTGGATCTAAATCATTAAATGCAATTATATATTCATCTTCATAGATTTTATCAGTAGGAATTTCTCCTGCTGCAATCTTGCAAAATACACAGTCCATACTTCACCCCCATTGGTATTTAATATACCACAATAAAAAAATGAAGTCAATAAATAATATTGATATATGAACGTCTACAAAGTAAAAATATATAAAAAAAGCTTAAAGTCTTTCTCCAACAAGTTCATCATTTATAATTTCAGTTATTTTTACATCAATAATTGTATTGGCAGGAATATTTTCTTTAACATTTACTTTTAAATAGTTTGTAGAGTAGCCCCCACTATAACCTTCAAGGTCTGATTTAGATTCTACTAATACTGATAAAATTTTTCCTACTTGATTTTCTAAAAAAGCTTTACGGTTAGCTTCTTCAATTTTTTCTAAATCATGAAGTCTATTTTTCTTAGTGTTGCCATTTATTTGATCTCCCATTTTTGCGGCACGGGTACCCTCTCTTGGGGAGAATTTAAATAAATGAGTTTTTGAAAATTTGATTTCATTTGCAAAATCCATAGTTTCTTTGTGATTATCTTCCGTTTCCCCAGGAAAACCTACTATTATATCTGTAGTAATACCTGCATTTGGGAATATTTGTCTGATTTCTTCTACCTTTTCTTTATATAAAGCTCTATCATATTTTCTATTCATTGCTTTTAGAACATCATCTGATCCTGATTGTAAAGAAAGGTGGAAGTGGTCACAAGCCTTACCTGTTGCTTTCATTCTTTCTAAAATTTCTATAGAAATATGCCTTGGTTCCATAGATGAAAGTCGTATTCTTTCTATTCCATCTACTTTTGCTACAGCTTCAATAACATCAATTAGGCTTGATCCGTCACCAAAGTCTTTTCCATAGCTTGATACATGGATTCCTGTTAAAACTATTTCTTTAAAATTATTATCAGCTAGTCTTTTGGTCTCTTCGACTATAGATGGAATGTCACGACTAACAATATTTCCCCTTGCATATGGAATCAAACAATAAGAGCAATACATATTACATCCATCTTGAATTTTTAGGTAGGCTCTGGTCATTTCAGTTTGGTTAGAAATTTGTAATTCTTCAAACGTTTTGCTTTCACTTGTGGCGATAATTTTATCTATTGCTCCCTTATTTTGTAAAACATCTTCGCAAAGTTCTACTACATTTTCTTTATTACGAGAACCTAGGACAATATCAACTCCCTCAATTGCCGCAACCTCTTCAGGTTTTACTTGGGAATAGCATCCCATAACTGCAACAATTGCTTCTGGATTATCTCTGCGAGCGCGCGATATCATCTGTCTACTTTTTCTATCACTCATATTGGTAACAGTGCAGGTATTAATTACATAAATATCTGCATTATTAGCTGCTTTTTCATAGCCTTTTTGTACAAAAAGCTCTTCAACTGCTTCTGATTCGTATTGATTTACTTTACAACCTAGAGTGATGATATTAAATGTATTTGCCATTAGTCAAATAAATCCTTTAGCTTTCCAAAAAAGCCTTTTTCATGAGCCTTAACTTCTTCTCCTAGGGAGTTTGCGTAGGCTTCTAAGGCTTCTCTTTGTTCATTGTTTAAGTTTGTTGGTGTTACAACCTGCACGTAGAAATATAAATCCCCAGTTCTATTTGTCCTACCATCGGTAATTCCCTCTTTTTTAAGATTGAATCTTGTACCTGATTGAGTTCCAGCTGGGATTTCAAATTTCCTTGTTTGATGAAGAGTTGGTATCTCGATTTCCCCACCTAGAGCTGCAGTTGGGAATGATATAGGCATATCATAGTAAATGTCTAATCCATCGCGTTTGAATATTTCATGATCTTCTACATCAATAATTACATATAGATCACCATTTGGACCGCCATTTTCCCCTACATTGCCTTTGTTAGATATACGCATCACATTATTAGTTTCAACACCTGATGGGATATCCACTTTTATGCGTTCAGATTTTATAACTGATCCTTGTCCATGGCATACTCTACAAGGATCATCAATTATTTCACCAGTTCCACCACACTTATCACAGGTCACAGTTCTACTCATCCTTCCAAAAGGCGTTTGAGCTACATCATTTACAATACCTGCCCCATTACATTTATCACAAGTATGAACTGAGCTTTCATCACGAGCACCAGTTCCATTACATGTTTCACATTCTACTTCTCGTCTTACTTGAACTTCTTTGCTTACTCCAAAGGCAGCTTCTGCAAATGTAAGTTTGATTATTTGTTGAATGTCAGCACCTTTTGTAGGTCTTTTAGTAGACCCGTCACTTGCACCGTAAAATAGGTCTCCAAATAAATCTCCAAAAAGATCTCCAAATCCTCCTGAAAATCCGCCATAACCACCAGATCCTCCATTTTCAAAGGCAGCTGAACCGTATCTATCATATTGGGCTCTTTTTTCACTGTCTGATAATATTTCATAGCTTAAAGTAGCTTCTTTAAACTTTTGTTCTGCTTCTTGGTCCCCAGGATTTAAATCAGGGTGATATTTTTTAGCAAGTTTTCTGTATTCTCTTTTTATTTCTTGGTCGCTCGCATCACGGCTAACCCCAAGTACCTCATATGGATCTTGCATTTTTCCTCCATTTACACTTAAAAAAAGCTATTTCAAAGTGAAATAGCTTTTATTTTATTTAACTTATTATACTTATTTTTTGTAAGTTTGCTATTATAAATTAAATTTATTCTTCATCCTCATCGATAACTTCGTAGTCAGCGTCTACTACATCATCGTCTGCACTATTAGCTTCAGCACCTTCTGCACCTGCTGCTTGATACATTTGTTCACTCATTGAGTAGATTTTTTCTTGAAGAGCTTCTGTTTGAGCTTTAATTTCTTCAGTGTTATTTGAAGCTATTGCATCTTCAAGTTTTTTGATTTCTGCTTCAATTTCGTCTTTTTGAGCGCCTTCTACATTTGCATCTTCAAGTGTTTTGCGTGCTTGGTATACTAGGCTTTCAGCATTATTTTTTGTATCAATATCGTCTTTTTTCTTTTTATCTTCTTCAGCAAATTGTTCTGCTTCTTTTACTTTTCTATCGATTTCTTCATCTGTTAAGTTAGATGATGATGTAATAGTAATTTTTTGTTCTTTTCCTGAACCTTGATCTTTTGCAGTTACGTTTACAATACCATTTGCATCTATATCAAATGTTACTTCGATTTGTGGAACTCCACGTCTTGCTGCTGGAATACCTGTAAGTTGGAAACGTCCAAGTGTAGTATTATCTGCTGCCATTTCACGTTCACCTTGTACAACGTGGATGTCTACTTCTGTTTGACCATCTGCTGCTGTTGTGAACACTTGTGATTTTTTTGTTGGAATTGTTGTATTTCTTTCGATTAGTTTTGTAGCAACTCCTCCAAGAGTTTCTATACCTAATGATAGAGGTGTAACGTCTAGTAATAATAAATCTTTTACTTCACCTGTTAGTACCCCACCTTGGATAGCTGCACCAAGAGCTACTGATTCGTCAGGGTTGATGTCTCTTTGTGGTTCTTTTCCAACTAAGTTTTTAACTAAGTCTTGAACTGCTGGGATTCTTGTTGAACCACCTACTAAAAGTACTTTGTCAATGTCAGCAGATTTTAAACCTGCATCTGAAAGAGCATCTTCTACTGGTTTTTTTGTTGCATCTACTAAATCTTTTGTTAATTCATCAAATTTAGCTCTTGTAATTGAGATGTCTAAGTGTACTGGTTGACCATCAACAGCTGTAATAAATGGTAGGTTTACATTTGTTGTCATTGTTGATGATAGTTCTTTTTTAGCTTTTTCAGCAGCATCTTTAAGTCTTTGCATAGCTGTAAGGTCTTTTGTAAGATCTACTCCATTTTCTTTTCTAAATTCACTTGCTAGATAGTCAACTAATTTGTTATCAAAGTCATCTCCACCAAGTTTGTTATTACCACGTGTGGAAAGTACTTCAAATACTCCATCACCTACTTCTAGGATTGATACGTCGAAAGTACCACCACCAAGGTCATAAACCATAATTTTTGATTGGTCGTGTTCTTTGTCTAATCCATAAGCAAGTGAAGCTGCAGTTGGTTCGTTGATAATTCTATCTACTGTAAGTCCTGCAATTTTTCCAGCGTCTTTTGTTGCTTGTCTTTGAGCATCAGTAAAATATGCAGGTACTGTAATTACTGCATTTGTTACAGTATCATTTAAGTATTTTTCTGCATCTGATTTTAATTTTTGAAGAATCATAGCAGAAATTTCTTCTGGAGAATATTTTTTACCATCAATTTCTGCAGTTTTGTAATCAGAACCCATCTCTCTTTTGATAGATGCTATTGTTCTATCTGGATTTGTGATTGCTTGTCTTTTAGCTGTTTCACCAACTAATCTTTCTCCATCTTTTGTAAAGGCAACTACAGATGGTGTTGTTCTATTTCCTTCGCTATTTGGAATGATTACTGGAGAACCACCTTCCATAACAGCTACTGCTGAGTTTGTTGTACCTAAGTCAATTCCTATAATTTTTGCCATATAAATAAGCCTCCTATTTTGCTACCTTAACCATTGCTGGTCTTATGACTCTATTGTTTAATTTATAACCTTTTTGAAATGTTTCTATAATATGATTACTTTCGACCTCATCAGAATCTTCTGCCAAAACTGCCTGGTGGACATTTGGGTCAAAAGCTTCTCCATCTGATTGGATTTCTTCTAATCCTTCATTTTTGAGGATATTTAGCATCTCATCGCGAGTCATTACAATCCCTTTTACAATTCCATCTTCTGGGTCTTGGTCTTTTAGGGCCCTATCAAAGTTATCAAGAACTGGTAAAAGTTTTTCAACTAAGTTACTACAAGCATATTTTTTAAAATCAGCCTTACTTGCTTCTTCCCTCTGCTTGTAATTTGTAAAATCAGCTAGTAATCTTTGATATTTGTCCTTAAACTCATTGAAGTCTTCTTCAAGTTTTTCATCAGTTACTTCATTTTTATCTTCATCTTCGATAGCTTCATAATCATCATCAATTATTTCTCCATCGATTACTTCGTCTTCTTCAATAATTTCATCATCAACAAGCTGCTCTTCATTCAGCTTATCATCATTTAATTTTTTATCATCCATCCTTAAACCCTTTCAATCATTAAGTAGAGTAGATATCATCATAATGTCAGATATTACATCAATATAATTAATTCTTGTAAGCCCGATAATTCCTATATGACCCACTATGTCATCATTTATTCTAAAAGATGATGTTATAACTGTGTTTTCTTTTAGTTCATCAAGCTCATTTTCATATCCTATTGATATATCCAATTTATCATATATGTTGTTACCCAAAAAACTATTTAATTTTTCTTTACTATCCAATAATTTTATAAAATCGCGAGCCTTGGATAAATCATCATATTCCTTAAAATTAAATATATTTCCCAAGCCTTCGATTTGTATCTCTCTATTTAACTTTCCAAAAGATTGGCCTTGTAGCCTTTTTTCTATAATCTCAAGCAAAGATTTGTAATCATTTAGCAAAGTTGTTTCAAGTAATTTTATATTATCATAAATCTCATTGATATCCGTTCCTACCATAGTTTTTTTAAGAACGTTATTGATAAATAATAGCTCATCAGAATTTATCTCATAATTAAGATATATACTATCTTTTATAAGAATCCCATTATCAAATACTGCAAGTAAAAGCAATTGCCTGTCTGATAATCTAATTAGCTCCATATTTACCAAAGTTTTTATTTCGTTTTTAAGTGTCATAGATACAGCTGTAAGATTTGTAAGTTCAGCTAGCATCTTTGTTGCAGTCTCAACAATGTCTTCTGCATTGTGATATCTTTTATCAAGTAAATTTATAATAGTATTACTTTTCTTTGCCCTAGTTATATCCTCCATTTCATTTTCTAGGATATAATCTACAAACATCCTGTAACCTCTATCAGAAGGAAGTCTACCACTTGAAGAATGTGCTTTTTCAATTAAACCCATTTTTTCAAGAGAGCTCATTTCATTTCTGATTGTAGCTGGTGATACATTTAAATTGTAGGTGTCTGCAAGGCTTTTTGAACCTATTGGTTCGCCATCTGTGATGTAAGAGTCTATGATAGAGAATAATATTTTTAGCTTTCTATCATTCAAATTTTTCTCCTTTAGCACTCTTTGGTATCGACTGCTAATAATAATATACTAGCTAAAAACCCCATGTCAAGATTATATAATTAATCTTAGAAATTCATTAGATAAGTTCATTCCGTTTTGGCTAAATTTGAAGTTTTGATCTATTATAAAAAAGTCTTGGCCATCAAATTTTTCTATCTCATTTTTATATTTTTTTAAAAAATCATTACCAAATTTATTTTTATATTCCTTTAGATTTATACCTTCAGTTTCTCTAAGTTTAAAAATTATATATTCCTTTTCTCTATCTTCACTGGAAATGAAATATTTATCTTCAATCGGAAGCCTTTTTTGGCCAATCATTTGGTCATAATGAACAAAATTTCTTGTATTAGTATATCTAACATTTGATATATATCCTGAACCGCTCATCCCAAATGCAAGATAGCCGTCTCCCTCCCAATATTTTTTATTATGGTAGGACTCGTATCCTTTTTTTGCAAAATTCGAAATCTCATAACGATTTAAACCAATTTTTGAAAGCTGATCGACAATTTTTCCAAATATTTCAACTTCGGTATCATCTTCCATTAAGTCTAATTTGCCTTTTTTATCCATAGCGTAAAATCTAGAACCCTCTTCTACAATCAAAGAATACCATGAAATATGTTCTGGTGATATTTTTCTTACCATCTCAAAATCATTTTTAACTGATTTGTAGTCTTGTTTTGGCAAATTTAACATTAAGTCAAAACTAAGATTATCAAAGCCTACACTTCGAATTAAGTCTATGTCATTTAGTGCAATGTCTGCTGTATGATTTCTACCGATTGCTCTTAAAACCTCATCATCAAATGACTGCACACCTAGCGATATACGATTAATTCCTAAGTCCTTATATAAAAGTAATTTATCCCTAGAAATAGAATTTGGATTACATTCAATTGTAAATTCTTTTAATTGACTTATGTCAAACTTATCTAGTGATTTTACAATCTCTTTGATATATTTTCCATCAATATAAGACGGAGTACCGCCGCCAATGTATATAGAATCTATCTTGCAGCATAGTTTTTGCTGATAGATTTCTATTTCTTCTATTAAATTATTAATATAATTATCTATCCTATGCTCAAGATTCATATATGCACAAAAATCACAGTAGTAGCATTTTTTTGCGCAAAATGGTATGTGTATATAACATCCTACTTTTTCCATTGTTTCTCCTGCTCATATATGTAAAAAAGATGGCTATCGCCATCTTAAATTAAAGTATAATTTTGTAATTTTTTAGAGTATCAAATACAACTTCTCTTTTATCATCACTCTTATCAATTATAATTTGATTATCAGCTATACCATTTTCTCTTAATATATATAAAGTATCTAGTACATAAATTTCGCTACCTACTACATAAAAATAGGCATCAGGCTTTTCATTTGCAAGCTCTTTTAACTTTTTTAAATAATCATTTCTTGATTCTAACCAATATTTAAAAAAGCATGTTCCATCAACACATTCGAAGTCTTTTTCGTATAGATGATTATCTTTTTTGTTTACATTTAGACTAATTAATTCAGGTATATTTGAATTATCAATTTCAAATTTTTTAATAAGAGGCCTCATAGTTGACATTGCTAAGCCCTGGGATAATAAAACTATTGGCTTATCTTCTCTGCGTAAAATCATATGGGATTTTATTTTATAAATTGTAACCTCATCTCCCTCTTTTAGGTTAGAAAGGGCTTTTTTGAATACTGATTTTCTGATAGGAATTTTAGTTGTAAACTTGATAGTTCCTTCATCAGTCAATGTATTTATACTCAAGTGATGGACTAGTTTTTTATTTATTTCACTACCTGTGTCATATCCTGGCAAGGCAAGGTGAAAACTAGAACCCTCATCCCATACCAAATCTTCTGGTTTTTCCAAAGTATAGGTAAATACATTTTTGTATTCTTCTTTGATATCTAAAATCTTTACTTGATATTTATCCATTATAACTCCTTAATGATAACTATTATCACTAATCCTATTATACTGTTTAGAAATTATTCTTCATCCGGTACTTTTAAATTTCTTTGGCCTATATTTAAAGTATTTTGGATATATTGAAAAAACTCTTTGTAATCATATATCCAATTATCCATAATTCCAGACCTATAAATACCCACAATAAATATCAAAATAACTGGGAAAAATATTGCTCCACTAATTCCAAATAATCGAAGACCTGAGTATAGAGCTATTACAGATAATATAGGATGGATATTTGCCGAAGATCCGATAACTTTTGGAGCTATCACCTGACGCAATCCCGTCCAGATTATTAAAACAATTAGTAAACCTATACCTTTATTCATGTTAGAAAAAATAAAAATTTCAATAACTGTCCACGGTAGAAGCATTATAATAGGCCCAATCATTGGAAGTAAATCCAAGAATCCTAGTAATAATGCAATTGGCATAAAATATTGCTGGCCCAAAATTTTTAGGGCAATAGCCATAAGTATTGTACATAATAAGGCTAATTTTAACTGAGATTTTATATAATTCCAAGTGGAATTTTTAAATACCCTTCTAATTAAGCTAAAGTTGTTTTTTGAACTTTCAGAAAATTTAGAATGATATTTAATTGTTGCCATTTCCATATCTCCTAAAATAATATAAAAAGCGACTATAAAGGTTATAGCAAAAAATATGATATTATTTGAGGTATTTATAAAGGCTGTGGTAAAACCAAGTGTTATATCAACAGCATTTTTTTGTAAATTTCCTAAAAACTGATAAACTGAATTTAGTCCTGATTTTATAGCATTGGATACAAATTCTGGTAAAAGATTAATTTGAGAATTGACTGAATTTATCCAATCATTGGTTGATGATACAATCTTATCCCAATTTCCAATTATATTTCCTATCAATCCACTAACTTGGCTTACGATTAATTGGGTAAACCAAACCAATAAAAATAATATTAATACTAAAAGTATAGTGCCAACTATATAAGAAATGACAGTATGTTTAATTGGCAAAAAATCATCTATTTTTTTTATAAGTGGTGTAAGAATTGCTACTAATATCAAGGCCAAAATTATAGGCATCAAGGCATCAACTAATGGTGGTGCTAAAAATATTAAAAATAAAATTGATAAAATTATTATTCCAGTACGCAAAAATATGCGTTCGTATAGATTTTTGGATTCCATATTATTCCCCTTATGCTTTTATGTTATTATATCACACCCTGGGGTAAAAAATAAATAAACAATAAAGGGGGAAATTATGATTGACCATATAAGTTTACAAGTTTCTGATATAGAAAAATCCAAAGAATTTTATGAAACAGTTCTTGCTGAAATTGGTTTAATTAAGAAAGTTGATTATGAGGATGCGGTTGGATTTGGTAAGGAAGATTCTGATTTTGCAAATGAATTATGGCTTGTTGAAGGAAAACCAAATGACTTTCATCTTGCCTTTAGAGTTGATAATGAAGAAGAAGTAAATAACTTTTATAATAAGGCCTTAGAGTTGGGAGCAAAAGATAATGGTGCTCCGGGCATAAGAGAGCATTATGCTCCAAATTATTACGCAGCATTTTTTCATGATTTTGATGGAAATAATATTGAAGCAGTATTCTACAAATAAAAAAGCGATCTAGTTTTTTACTAGGTCGCTTTTAGTTTGATTGCTCATCATCATATTTTAATACTGCTAGGAATGCATCTTGTGGAACTTCTACATTTCCTAACTGGCGCATACGTTTCTTACCTTCTTTTTGTTTTTCAAGCAGTTTTTTCTTTCTTGAAATATCTCCACCGTAACATTTTGCGATAACGTCTTTTCTAAGAGCTCTAACAGTTTCACGAGCTATTACTTTTCCACCGATAGCTGCCTGGATTGGTACAGCAAATTGTTGGCGTGGAATCTCATCTTTAAGTTTTTCAACAATGCCACGACCTCTAGCATATGCACTATCTTTGTGAACAATAATTGAAAGTGCATCTACTACTTGGTCATTGATTAAGATTTCAAGTTTGACTAGATTACTTGGAGCATATCCAGTTACTTCATAATCAAGTGATGCATATCCACGAGTTCTTGACTTTAAACTATCAAAGAAGTTATAAATAACCTCATTTAATGGTAACTTATATTTTATAGATACACGGGTGTCGTCTATATAGTGCATATCAATCAATTCTCCACGACGATTTTGGGCAAGACTCATGATTTGTCCTATATAGTCACTTGGAGTTATAATTTCTGCCCTAGTCATCGGTTCTTCTATATAATCAATTGTAGCTGGGTCTGGAAAATCATTTGGGTTTTGGATTTCAATTTCTTCGCTTGCACCCTTTAGTTTTACCCTGTAGATAACTGATGGTGCTGTAGCAATGATATTTAAATCATACTCACGTTCTAACCTTTGTGTAATGATATCCATATGGAGTAGTCCCAAAAATCCTGAACGTAAACCTACACCAAGGGCTTGGGAATTTTCTTGCTCAAATACTAAGGCTGCATCATTTACTTGAAGTTTTTCTAATGCATCACGGAGTTTATCAAAACTTTCACCTTCTGCTGGATATATACCAGAATAAACCATTGGCAGAACTTCTTTGTAGCCTGAAAGTGGTTGATCAGTTGGTTTTTCTGCATTTGTGATGGTATCACCAACCCTAGCATCTTTTACTTCTTTTATACTAGCTTCTATAAATCCTACATCACCAGAACGCAACTCCTTGGTTTCAATACGATTTTTCATGGTATAACCTACGGTATTTACCTCATAAGTTTTACCAGTATTCATCATTTTTATAGTATCTCCAGGTTTTACAACCCCTTCAAAAATACGCACATAACAAATAACCCCACGATAAGCATCATAATATGAATCAAAAATAAGTGCTTTTAGTGGCTTATCATCGTGGTCTTCTGGTGCTGGAATATTTTCTACTATATCTTCAAGTACATCTTCAATATTTAGGCCAGTTTTAGCTGAAACTAATGGAATACCTTCAGTATCTAGTCCTATTTGGTTTTCAATTTCTTTTTTCACTTCATCAACTCTTGCTGATGGCAGGTCAATTTTATTTAAAACTGGTAATATTTCTAAGTCTTGGTCTAGGGCTAGATATGTATTAGCAAGGGTTTGTGCTTCTACCCCTTGGCTTGAATCTACAACTAATATTGCACCTTCACAAGCTTTTAAAGATCTTGATACTTCGTAGTTAAAGTCAACGTGACCTGGTGTGTCAATTAGGTTTAAATCATAAATCATACCATCATTCGCCTTATAATGGATTTTGATGGATTTTAATTTAATTGTAATTCCACGCTCACGTTCTAGCTCCATATCATCTAACATTTGATTTTGCATTTCTCTTTCAGATAGGTGTTCGGATTTTTCAATCAGCCTATCAGCAAGAGTGCTTTTACCATGGTCTATGTGGGCAATTATAGAAAAATTTCTTATATTGTCTTTTCTTTGTGTCATCTATTTATTTTCCCCGTATGGATTATTGTCTATATTTCCCATGTCATTAAATGGATAAAATCTATAAAATGCATGGCCTACTATTTCTTCTTTTTGAACTGGACCGTAATTTCTTGAGTCATTGCTGGCACCTTCTGCCCTGTTATCACCCATTACAAAATATTGGCCGTCTAAAAGATACCATTCATAAGTATCACTTGTTTGTAGAGTGTAGTCTACAGATGTATATGGTTCTTTTAGTTCTTCGTCGTTGATATATACTTTTTCATCTTTTAGAGTTACTGTATCGCCTGGAAGGCCTACTACTCTTTTTACATAAAGTCTGCCTGGAAAATCTGGCGCATTTAAGATTACAATATCTCCTCTGTCATAATCGTGGAAGTGCTTACCGATTTTATTCATAAAAAGCATATCTCCATCATGCAGAGTATTTAACATGGAATTTCCCGCTACCCTTGTTGCATCTATAAACAGCCACTTGATAAGTGCGGCAATTAAAAGAGCAACGACTATTGATTTTATCCAATCAAGTATGCCTTCATCGTCTTTTTTAGGATCTTTTTTATCATTGATACTTTCATTTTTCACAATTGTAGGGCCATTATTAGTTTCTGGTTCTACAACAACTTTTACTTTTTCATTTTCATTAGTCATATAAATATCCTCTCATTCATTATTATATTATAATCTAAAAGTTAAAAACTAACAATTATTTGATTAAGTAATAAATAAAACTTGTATGATTCAATTTTCTATGGTAAAATGTATCAGTCAAGCAAAAAAAGACTAACTAAGAAAGAGGGTGAAATAATGGCAAATATTAAATCAGCTCAAAAAAGAATTGAAACAACAAAAAGAGATACTGAAAGAAATAAAGCTAAAAAATCAGAAATCAAAACATACATCAAAAAATTTGATCAAGCTTTAGAAGCTGGTAATGTTGACGAAGCTCGTGAAATCTTTAGACACGTTGATAAAAGAATGAAACAGGCTGAAGCAAAAAACATTATACACAAAAATAAAGTAGCTAGAACAGCATCTAGATTACAAAAAGCAATGAATGAAGCACAAAATGCTTAATAAAAAATGAGCAATAATCAGTAATGGATCCACACATATGTCTACTGATAATTGCTCATTTTATTTTGCAGAAATTTCCCTAATTAACAATAATAATTCTAACTCCATATCAAAATCAACTGATTTTTGCCTAAATTCCATATCAAATATCCTAGAGTGGATATCAAATAATTCCGGCAAAGAAAAATTTCTACTATAATTCTTAATTTTCTTTAATTCATAAGCTCCAATTCCAAGATTTTTCATCATAAAAGTATCGTTGTATCCATTTATGTATAATGATTTTACACCTATTAGATTTCTTATCTGCCTTATTATCATATGGTAGATCATAAATAAATCTTCATTAGCCCTTGCCATTTTTAAATAAATACTTGTCGCTTCCTTTGGATTTTTGGCACTCATTGCATCTGTTAAATTAAATATATTTATATTTAAAACTTCATCTAGCTGATCAAATACATCCTGTGATTTTACAATTTCTTCACTAGAATTTGCAATAATTTTATCAACAACGTTTACTATTTGATAAAGGTCAATTTCACTGTCTTTATTTAGGTATGAAAACCTATTTACTATTTCAACTACTAGTGATCTTTGGATTTTTTTGCCATTTCTAACAAATCTTTTGCCAATAAATGACTCTAATTCTTTTTGATTAAGTCTATTAATTTCTACAATTTCACCATTTTTTGCAATATTTTTATAAAATTTACCTTTGAATGGGGGATTATCAGAAAAAATTAACAGTGTAGAAAAATCTGGAAATGACTTAAAATCATTTGATAAAACTTCAAGCGTACTTTCATATTCCTTTATAGAATTTTTTGATAAGTCTATATTTCTCCAAATTATAAACTTTTTATCTTCCATAACCGGGTAAGTTTCATAAGAAGTTTTAATTAATTCTACATCCTTACTTCCCTTTATTTCTACTAAGTTAAAGTCAGGAATATTTACTTTATTACGCACTTCTTCTATGATAGTATCGTTTAAAAATTCTTCTTTAGAATCAAATAAATAAACTCCACTAGTTTTATAATCGATTAAATGATTCATAAATTCTTTGAAATTCATTTAAAAAATCCTCCTTTCAAATATTTTTCTATTCTTACATTTTTATCAAAATATATTTTTACCATTCCATCTGTTTGGGTATTAAATATTTTTACTCCATCTAGATTATTAATTACCTCTGAACTTGGGTGGCCATAGCGATTATTGCGTCCTGCAGATATTAGTGCAGCCTTTGGTTTTACTTTTTCTACAAATTCTTTTGAAGTAGAAGTTTTTGATCCATGGTGGGAAACTTTTAAAATATCAGCTTCTTGATCAATTTGTTCTTCATACTCTTTTGGCAAGTCTCCCAAAGTTATTATTTTTGTACCTTTAATGTTAATTAAAAGTCCAAGTGATTCTGCATTTTCTTCACCAGATTCTCCATCAAATATACACTCAATGTATCCATTTTTTAATTTTATAATATCATTCTCTTTTATGATCTCTGGTTTATATTTTGAAATAGTAGCAATATTATTTTTACTTGTTAATATATGCTCTACATAAAAGTTGTCCATTAGTAGGTTTATATTCCCGCTATGGTCATTATCCTCGTGAGAAATAAAAACAGCCTTTATATTTTTTATACCAATAGATTTTAAATAAGGAACTAATATTTTTTCGCCACTATCATAATCATCATACTTAGGTCCACCTACATCAATTAAATAATAATCTCCCCTATCATTTATCAAAAATGCATCGCCTTGGCCTATATCTATCATCGAAAAACTAGTTTCTGGATTTAGCTTTTCATATCCTAGACTAGAAATTATGATAAATAAATTTATTATATAAAATTTCTTTATCAAATCCTTATTTGATTTTCTAATATATATGCTAATTAATATTAGGAAATAGAGGTATATGGATATTAATATGTTTTGATGAATAAATTCTATATTTAAAAATCTCAGACTGCTTAACATGGAAGTTAAATTTAATATAGAATTTATTAAATAGTCCAGAATAAAATAAACTGGAGTAAGGATAAATCTTAATATTGGATAAAATATAACAATTACAAACATTATGTACATAGATATTGTAAAAATTGGCAAAATTAAAAAGTTTGCCATAATGCTCATCAAATTTATTTTGCCATAATAAAATGCTGTAAAAGGAAATATGCTTGCTTGAATTGAAGCTGTAAATCCAACACTTTCTGATATTAAATTATCATTTAATAATCTTTTTACTTTTGGATATATCAAGTAAACACCACTTGTGGCTACAAATGATAAAACAAAACCTGCATTTAAGATTGCAAAGGGATTAAATAATAATATCAAAAATGCTGCTATCAATAAGGATTTAATCTTATCTTCTGGTTTTTGCCAAATAAATGCTAGAAATCCAATCAAATTAATTATTAAAACTCTAATTACCGAAAATGGAAAGCCTATCAAAAATCCATAAAATCCACAGGTTAAAAGTCCAAATATATATCCGTATTTATAATTTAAATTTATTTTTCTGAAAATTAAAAGTATAAAAGCCAAAAGCAAATCAATATGTAAACCAGACACAGCCAAAATATGTGCAAGGCCCAAATCTTTTATGCCATCATTTTGAATTAAATTTTCCCCTAAAACTACAGATATTATAAAATTTGAAGCTTCTTTACTTAAATTGCTTTCAAAAATTTTATGAATATAGTTATAAAAATTTTTCCTAAAATTTAAAAATACAGAATTACTTTTTGCACTTTTCTTTATAGATTCTAACTTAATATTACTTGCAATTCCCTTTGAAATAAGATAATTTCTATAATTAAATAAGTTTGGATTTGTATTTTTATTTGCCAGGATTACCTCGCCTTCTATTAAATAAATATCGCCAATATCAAAATCATATTCTGTAAAGATAAGAGATTTTTCTGTTATATTATGACCTCTAGCCCTAACAAAATATCTATATCTATCACTAACTTTCCTTTTTTCTAAAATAGTTATTTCTAATGTTTTATCGGGATAGTCTATAAGTTTATATTGCTTTAGATTATAGAAACTCAATATAAAACCTAATGCGAGACCTATGGGGAATAATAAAAGCTTTTTATCGATAAAATATATAAGTAATCCAGAAATAAGGCATAAAAGAATTACAAAAACAATATTAATTGATTCAAAATTAATGAACAATCCTATTCCTGATATAAATCCTATTAAAGCGATAAAAATTTTCTTTCTCATAGCCCAACCTCGGGTATATTATATCATATGATTAAGTATTAGTTTTAATTAAAGGAAGGTAGATTATGCAGAAAATTTACTTAAAATATCCAGAAATAACAGAATTAAAAGCAAATATAGTCTCAAGACGTGCCCAAGATAACTACACTCAAATAATTTTAGACCGCACAATATTTATGGCAGAAACATTTGGATTTTTGAAAGACTTTGGCAGTATATCTGACTTAGAAATCGTATCAATTGAAGAAAAACGAGATAATATTATACATACAGTTAAAGGCCGACCTCAAAAGTCAGAAGTAATTTTAAAATTAAATGATAAGAACAGAATCAAAAATTTAGCTTATAATACAGCATTTATTATTTTTAAATTAGTATTAACCAGTTTTTACCAAGCAAAAGATTTAAAGTTAACTATTACCGAGGATAGGTCGGTAATAAAAATTTCAGATTTTTATGATAATTTTGATAAATCATTAATAGAAAATCAAACTAATTTTATAATTGAAAAAGCATTAAAAATTGATAACAAGCAAGGAATAACTTCCATAGCTCCCCTAGGAGAGGTAATAAATAACGAAATTTGCTTTGATAATACTTCAAAAGTACGTGGATTTAAAATATCTGAAATCGAAAGTTTTGGAAATGATCTGGAGCTAGAATTTATCGCAGGTAGAGATATTATATTAGAATAATAAAATCATGATGGCAGCTAGCCATCTTTTTTTTTATTTTTACACATATTTTTTACATATTTACATTAATAATTTATCATGCTATACTATTGATAAATATATTTAAGGAGGATAAAAATGAACAATAGATTAAAAAATAAATTGGTGCATAAACGTATCTGACAGTCAAAGTAAGTACATAAACTCCTTGCTTTGGCTATAAACAAAAATCAAGGAGGAAGCGGAATATTCCGCACTTATGAAAGAAATAAAATTTATTTTTAAACAAATGTGGTCTAAAGACCCATTTATGTATTTTATAATTATCGCCTATGCTATATTAAATGGGATCTTGCCATTTGTATGGATACTGGCTCCCGCTTATATTATCAAAAATAGGCACAATAATCTCGAATTTTTCCTACTATTTTTTGTAGTTCTATTTTTAGTAACTTCTATTATAAGGTTTTTATCTTCATTTCTAAAAGGAAATTACAGGATGAGGATGAATAGACTTCGTTATGGACTAAATACCAAAATAATTAAATATTCCCTAAGTCTTAGTTATGCTGAGCAACATGATAACAAAATTAAAGAAAAAATAACCCAAGCAAATAGGGCTATAGAATCTCCCTTTGATGGATTTGGAGGGATTGTTCTTTTCTTGCCAGAAACCCTTGGTATGATTACATCTCTTATAGGATTTTTATGGATATTCAAAAGCCTGGACTGGTACTTGGTAGTCTATATAATTATTATGACTATAATTGCTGCTAGGTATTTCTATAAGCTAACTTTTACTTATGAAAAATATTGGGATCAAATTGATGATACTTGGGAAAAGCTAGAACAGTTAAATTATGAACTTAAAAACCCTATCAGTAAACTTGATATACTAATGTATGATATCACCAATATCCTCAAAAAATATTACTTTGGAATAACTTCTTATAGGCATCAAGCACTTAAAATAAACAATAGTAAAGTGATGAAGCTACAACTTAAAGCAAGATTAATCACTCTATTAAGAGATATACCTATTTTTATCTGGATGATAACTAATCTATATAATAGTTTCATAGGTGTTTCTGAATTTTATGTTTTATTTACTGCTGTCTTTGGATTTATTCTGATTACTTATTCTTTATCAATTAATCTATCTGAAATAGCAAATAATATAAAGTTTTTTAGACCATATTTTGCTATAAGCTTAAAGGCTGATGAAATCTATAATTATGTCGATTTTGATAAATTTGAATTAAGTCTAAAGAATCTATGTTTTAAGTATCCATCATCTAATAAAAATATCTTAAATAATATCAACCTTACTATCCATAACAATGAATCAATTGCCCTTGTTGGAGAAAATGGTGCTGGTAAAACTACTCTTGCATTAATCCTTGCAGGGCTTTATAAGCCTACTAGTGGTGAGATTTTACTTAATGGAAAAAATATAAAAGATTATAATATAGATCAAAAGGACTATATTTCAGCAGTCTTCCAAGACTCTCTTTTGCTACCATATACTATAAGAGAAAATGTATTGATGAGTGATGGATATGATGACATTACTGATCTTTACAATACAACTGGTCTAACTGATATTATAAAATCCTATGAAAAAGGTGATGAGCAAATATTACTGAGAACCCTAAGTGATGATGGAGTCGACTTATCAGGTGGGCAAAAACAAAGGTTATTTTTAGCTCGTGCCTTACACAAAAGTCATGCTAAACTTCTATTACTAGATGAGCCAACTGCACAACTTGATGCCATAGCAGAACGCGACTTGTATGAGCTTTATAATAGTGAAGCAAAAGATAAATCAAGTGTCTTTATCTCTCACAGGCTTGCTTCAACCAAGTTTTGTGATAGAGTAATATATCTTAAAAACGGAGAAATAATCGAAGAGGGTTGTCATGATGAACTTATGGATTTAAAAGGCGAATATGCCGAACTTTATGATATCCAAGCTAAAAACTACAAGGAGGCCAATAATGCATAATTATATTAAGTTAATTAAGCTAGTTAACTCAAAAGAAAAAGGCTTTACTAATAAAACTATTATATATTCAATTCTCCTTGGCATATTGCCTCTATTAAGGTTAGTAGCACCAAAGCTTATCATTGATGAATTTACTGGCCCTTCCCGTTTAAATGTGATGTTTACTATAGCCATAGCTGCTTTGGTTTTAAACTTTCTATCGGATATGCTAAAAGTAAAGGCTAGCCAATATTATATGCTCAGTCTAGACCATGTAAGAGACAACTTAGCCTATGACATAAACGAAAAGATATTGAAATTACCACTTGAGATGACTGATTCTAAGTCTATCCAAGATAAGGTAGAAAAAGCTAACCAGGGTCTTGCAAATATGTGGGGATTTTTTGAATTCTTAGGCTTTGGCCTTAGCCAATTTGCTACTGGGATAGTTTCAATATTTATAATTATAAAGTTAAATCCACTTTTACCTTTGGTCTTAGTAGCATTGTTTTTTCTGAACAAACCTATCACAAAAAAGTTAAAAGAAAATGAAGCAAATAATCAAAAAAGGTCTGCTGAAGAAGTCCGTATTTACAAATATTATTTTAACTTTTCTAGGGATTTTAAATATTCCAAAGATATTAAAACATATAAGGCTGAAAATCTGATACTTGACAAGTCAGATTACCACTTAAATAGGATGTATGAATTAAATCATAAATACTTTACTATAAATGGCATCTACTTAGGACTAATAAATGTCATAAATAACCTAGGTATTGTTGGTTCATTTATTTATATAGGATCTAAACTACTAAGATCTGCTATAAGTGTTGCTGACTTCACCCTGTACTTCAACTCTATAAATGGACTTATCGAGGGTTTAAATATGTTCCAAGATTATTATCCAGAACTTGCCAGACTCAATGTAACTATAGATGCCCTTTTTGAATTTATGGATATAGAAGAATCTTGGAATGAGGGCGGAGATATAGATAATATAGATCTAAGTACAGTCCAAATAGAATTTAAGAATGTATCTTTTAAGTATCCTACAAGTAAGGATTATGTACTAGAAAATTGTTCATTTATTATAAATCCAGGAGAAACTATCGCCTTAGTTGGTCGTAATGGTGCCGGTAAATCTACTATAGTAAAACTTCTTTGTAAGTTTTATGATGCTACTAGTGGAGAAATTCTTTTAAATGGTATAAATATAAACGACATCGATACAAAGTACTATTATCAAATCCTCTCCCCAACTTTCCAAGACTTTAGGCTATTTCCATTTAGGATAGATGAAAACGTGGCAACTATCAGCCATGAAAAAATCTCAGATTATAATTATTCTGAAATGGACAAATCATTTGAGCTATTAAATATCAAAGATTGGGTGGATAGTTTAGCAAATAAAAAAGCAAACTATATATCTACTCTGCTAGATGATGAGGGTGTACAGCCATCAGGCGGAATAGGACAAAAATTAGCTCTAGCTCGCTCTATGTATCATAAGGGGAAATTCATAATCATGGATGAACCAACAAGCGCCCTTGATCCACGTAGTGAACAAGAAATATTTGAAAAAATGCTGGCTATTACAAAAAATCAAACTTCTCTTTTCATATCCCATAGATTATCATCTACAAAATATGCTGATAGGATTCTGGTTTGTAATAATGGTTATGTTGACGAAGTTGGAACTCATGAAGAACTTTTAAAAGAAAATAAACTATATAAAGAAATGTTTGAAACTCAAGCAAAACTCTATGCATAAAAAAGAAGCGGTTAGTTTTACTAATCGCTTCTTATATCTTATCGATAAACCATTCAAGGCCCATTGCCCATCCCATAGAGTATAGGAATATTGATGGAGGTTTACATAAAAGAATGATTGTTGCATATTTTTTAAAACTCATATCAGAAAGTCCGGTTAAGTAGCATAAAAAATCATCTGGGGCTACTGGTAAAAGTATTGCCCAGGCAAAGAATTTCTCATAGGTTTTATCTTTTATTTTATGTTTATATTTGTCAAAAGTTTCTTGACCAAAAAGGTTTAAAATAATTGATTTTCCAAATGTTCTTGATATAAAAAATACTAACATTGATCCTAAACAAATTGATATGTAGTTATAGATAAAACCCCAAAAAGGACCAAATATTACTACCCCAAATACTGTTGTCAAACCACCAGGTATAATTGGTACTACGATTTGAGTTACTTGTACTAGCATAAAAATTATATGAGCCCAAGCTCCGTAGGATAAGATAAATTCTCTAAAGCTATCTATTGAATTAAATAATCCCTCTTTGTATCCTATATATCCAAGTATTGTTAATATCGAAAGAACTATTACTGCTATTATATTGTATAAATTTTTCTTAAGAAATTCTTTCATAAGACCTTCTTTTTGATTTTTGTGCTATTATCATAATACAATGATACATAATTGAGACTTATTTGTCAAATTTAATTATAAATTTAATATATCTTTAATAATCTCCAATAAATATTATACCCTAGTAATTTTTATTATATCTTCATAAAAATATGGTGTATCACTAATTATGATACACCATACAAATTAAATTTACAAGTTATCTTTAGAGGCTTTTGGTCTTAATTTTATAATTCCTTTCTTATAAAATAGATAAGCTAATAGTACAGAAAGGAGCATTATTATAACCATTGCAAATCCTTGTTTTTTATCTAGATCCATAATAAAAATATTAACAACAAAGACTATCAATAAGTCAATTACCCCTATCAAATACTTATTTTTTGCCTCATAATTTCCTGCTGAATTATTTAATAGTATACCTACTAGCATGGAGCCAAAAAGTGCCGGCATTATGTAGCTAGTAGCTGTTTTTACAACAGGAGATGTAAGTATTGGACTTAGTGGTACTAAAAGTAAGAGTCCAATTAAGATTATTACCATTGTTGTCATACCAGAAACACAAACGGCAATCATTCCTATTACATCCGCTTCCTCTGTTCCGGGATCTTGGTCAACAGATGCTAGCGCTGTAAGATAGGCTGGAAATTTTATATTTGTCACATTGCCCATTATAGAATTTATATATGCAGAGTTTCCAGTTATTGGAATCATAGAAAGTTGTTCTGCAAGCGCAACTGGTATATACATGGCTAAAAGTGGACCAGCAGATCCTATTACCGAATCAAAACTAGGCCAAATATTGTATGCAGTACATATAATAGCTGGAATAACAAACATTATTAAAATACAAACAATTGTAGCTATTCTACCAAGTTTGTAAGTTGTATCCATATAAGTTTTTTTATTTTCCATTATAAAACTCCTTCAAAAAATACACCTGCTGCCATACCAATTATTAGCGCAAAACTCATTATAAAATCTGCCAGCCAATCAATCTTATACTTTTTAGAAATCTGCCCTAATATAAGTGTTACTAAAATAGATGTAATTGCAACTGCTGCATGTGTTTTTGATTTTAAAAACTCAATTGGAAAAAAAACTGTAACCATACCAAAAGTAAGTACTGATAGGGCCAGCTCTTTAAATGGAGATGATTTTGTTCCAACTCCAGATACTTTTTTGTGGTATTTCTCTAGAAAAAATATATTAAATATCATCCCACCAAGAATAGAAATTGTCATTGTAAACATAATTGTTCCAATTGCACTAGGATCGGCAGAAGCTTGATAGGCTGTAAGATCTTGATAGCCTAATCCTTTAACAGCCAAGTCTGCTGCAGTAAGTTCGTATGGTAGTGACCCCACAACGGAAAGTCTAAACCAAGGCCAAGGAATACCCAAAAGTGGAGTTAATGTTATAAGGCCTATTATTACGGCAATTGATGGCACAATGGAAAAAACTAAGGAACTTTTTATGGTTGCCTTTACTTTTTCATCAGCAATGCCTAACTCTTTAGCTCTTTTTTTTGCCCTTAGAAAAAACATTACACATATTAAAAATATAATTAATAAGCCTAGAGCAACTAATATATACAATAATTTACTGTTTAAAATATCAAATATATTCATAAAACCTCCTTGAAATATAAATATTTTATACCCTAAAATGTAATTATTGCATTTAAAAAAACCTAGCATTTCTGCTAGGTCATAATTATATTATCCTATAAATTTTTGTGTAATTTCTATTAACCTTCTTGTTTGGTGTTCTATAGCAGGTTTTATTTCATTGCTTATTTCATAAGTTTCAGGTGACTGAGTTGCAGAAATACCATATGGGTTACCACCTTGAGCAAATATTGAATCATCTGTATAACCAGTTGGTACAATTATAGATCCCCAGTGCATGGCAGATGTATAGATTGCACGGATGGTATGTTCTTGACCACCATTTGGATTCTGTGATGATGCAAAGGCTGTAACAAATTTATTTACTAGTTTACCTTCGCTCCAAACTCCTCCAAGTGAATCAAAAAAATCTTTCATTTGGCTAGATACATTACCAAATCTAGTTGGTGTTGAAAATATGATTGCATCTGCCCACACTAAATCTTCTGGACTTGCTACTTCTAAATCCTCTGTTGCCTTAAGTGTCTTATCCCACAATGAGTCTGGTTCAACTTCTGATGTATTTCTAAGTTCTCTAACTTTTAAAAGTCTAACCTCAGCACCATTTTTTTCTGCCTCTTCTTTGGCAATAGTTGCCATCTTATAATTAACGCCTGTTTGAGAGTAAAAAACTATAGCTAATTTTACTTTTTCCATAAAAATATCCTTTCTAGCTTTATCAACTTAAAGTCTAGATATATTATACCAATATTTCTTATTTTTATTTAAGTGGTTAATTTTTTATAAAAAAAGTAGGACAATAGTCCTACTAAATTATTAAGCAACTACGATATTTAAAATCTTACCTGGTACGTATATTACTTTTCTTATTTCTTTATTTTCTAAATGGCTTGAAATGTTATTATCAGCTTTTGCAGCTTCAACTGCATCATCTTCACTTGCATCCATGGCCATGATTACTTTGCCACGCATCTTACCATTAATTTGAACTGGCATTTCAAATTCGTCTAGTACTAGCTTTTTCTCATCAAATGTTGGCCAAACAGCTTCATTTAGTTTTCCTTCAAATCCTGCTAGCTCCCATAGCTCTTCTGTTAAGTGAGGTGCAACTGGGTTTAATAGGATGATATAAGTTTTAAAATCAGCTTTTGTTATTTTGCCAAGAGATCTCATTTCGTTTGAAAGTGACATAAGGCTTGCAATAGCTGTATTAAATTTAAGATTTTCATAATCCTCAGATACTTTTTTGATAGTTTGATGGATTGCTATTTCAAGGTCTTTGCTATAATCATCCCCATCTTCCACCAATTCAATCATATTGTACACACGTTCTAAGTATTTACGGCAGCCACGTACACCTTCATCTGACCAAATAGCAGTTGATCCAAAATCACCTATGAACATCTCATAAGTTCTTAGAGTGTCTGCACCGTAATCACGGATGATATCATCTGGATTTACAACATTCCCACGAGATTTACTCATTTTTTGATGGTCTTCACCTAAAATCATTCCGTGGCTTGTTCTTTTTTGATATGGTTCTTTTGTTGGCACTACTCCCATATCATATAAGAATTTATGCCAGAATCTTGAATACAACAAGTGTAGATTAGTGTGCTCCATACCGCCGTTATACCAGTCAATCGGACTATAATAATCTAAGGCTTCCTCGCTAGCAATAGCTTCGGTATTATGTGGGTCCATATATCTTAAGTAATACCATGAGCTACCTGCCCATTGCGGCATGGTGTCTGTTTCTCTTTTTGCAGGTCCTCCACAAACTGGACAAGTTGTGGTAACAAATTTCTCGATTTCTGAAAGAGGTGATTCACCAGTAGCTGTTGGTTCGTAAGTTTCTACTTCTGGTAATTTTATAGGAAGTTCACTTTCATCAACTGGATTCCAACCGTGTTCTTCACAATAAATCATTGGAATTGGCTCTCCCCAATATCTTTGACGTGAGAAGACCCAGTCACGTAATTTAAAGTTTGTTGTAGCTTCACCTAGATTATTTTCTTCTATGAATTCTATTGCTTTTTGTTTTGCATCCGCTACTTCAAGTCCATTTAAGAATTCAGAATTAATTACTCTTCCTTTGTTTATATCTGTTAAAGGTAGCTCAGCATCCCCTTCTATTTCATATACTTGGACAATTGGCATATCAAATTTTTTTGCAAATTCAAAATCTCTGCTATCATGAGCTGGCACTGCCATAATAGCTCCAGTACCATAAGACATTAAAACATAATCTGAAACCCAAATTGGAATTTCCTTACCTGACAATGGGTTTATAGCAGTGATTCCCTCTAGCATTACCCCAGTTTTATCTTTGTTTAATTCTGATCTTTCAAAATCAGATTTTTTACGAGCTTCTTCTTGGTATGATACAACCTCATCAAAATTAGTAATTTTTTCTTTAAATTCATCCAATGCTGGATGTTCTGGAGAAATTACCATGTAGGATACACCAAATATAGTATCTGGTCTTGTTGTATAAACTGTTAATTTATAATCAGAATCTTTAATTTCAAAATTTACATTTGCTCCCTTAGATCTACCTATCCAGTTAATTTGTTGGGCTTTAATCCTATCCTCATAATCTACATCATCTAGGTCATCGATTAACCTATCAGCATATTCTGTGATTTTAAGCATCCATTGATTTTTCATCTTATGAACTACTTCTGTACCACATCTTTCACATTTGCCATCTACTACTTCTTCGTTAGCAAGACCAACCTGGCAGGAAGGGCACCAGTTTACGCTCATTTCTTTTTTGTAAGCCAAACCGTGTTTATATAGTTGGATAAAAATCCATTGGCTCCATTTATAATAGTCTGGGTCAGTTGTATTTACTTCCCTATCCCAGTCAAAGGAAAAACCAATTGATTTTAATTGAGCTTTAAAGTTTTTTATGTTATTTGCTGTTACTATTGCTGGGTGAATTTTATTTTTGATAGCATAGTTTTCTGTTGGTAGACCAAAGGCATCCCACCCCATTGGATAAAGTACGTTGTATCCTTCTAATCTTCTTTTTCTAGAAACCACATCAAGTGCTGTATATGGTCTTGGGTGACCAACGTGTAGTCCTTGACCAGATGGATAAGGAAATTCAACAAGGCCATAGAATTTTTCCTTATCATGGTCTATTTCGCTATGAAAAGTTTTATCTTCATCCCAAATTTTTTGCCATTTTTTCTCAATGGCATTAGGATTATATTCTGGAATATTAGAATAATTTTCTGTCATTATATCTCCTAGTTTTGGCTTGAAAGTGCATTTACATATCTTGGATAAGAAATTACGTCACGGATATTTTTCATACCTGTAACATACATAACCGCTCTTTCAAAACCTAATCCAAATCCTGAGTGTACTACAGTACCAAACCTTCTTAAGTCTAAGTAATTTTGATAGTCTTCTTCTTTAAGTCCGTTATCTTCAAAAGATTTTAATAGTTCATCGATATTTTCTTCCCTTTGAGATCCGCCGATTAGTTCACCTACTCCAGGAACTAGCATATCAAATGCCGCTACTGTTTTTCCATCAGCATTTCTTTTCATGTAGAAAGCCTTAATATCTTTTGGATAGTCAGTTACAAATACTGGACCATTTACAATAACTTCAGATAAGTATCTTTCATGTTCTGTTTGTAAGTCCATCCCCCATTCAACTGGAAATTCAAAGTCTTGACCACTTTCTTTCAGCTTTTCAATCGCATCAGTATAAGTAACCCTTGCAAATTCTTTATTTCTTACTTGGTCAAGTCTTTCAAATAATTCTTCGTCTATAAATCTATTAAAAAATTCCATTTCATCTTTGTTGTTTTCGAGTAGATAGTCGATTACATATTTAATCATATCTTCAGCAACATCCATGGCTTGGTTATAATCTGCAAAGGCCATTTCAGGTTCTAGCATCCAGAACTCTGCAGCGTGTCTTGGTGTATTTGATAATTCTGCTCTAAATGTAGGGCCAAAAGTATATACATCACCAAAAGCAAGTGCATAGTCTTCTGCCTCTAATTGTCCAGATACTGTTAAATAAGATTTTTTACCAAAGAAGTCTTTGTTATAATCTACTTGATTTTCTTCATTCATTGGAGCATCACTTGGATCAATTGTTGTTATATTAAACATTTCTCCTGCACCCTCAGCATCAGATCCTGTTACAATTGGTGGGTTTACATATAAAAATCCACGTTCTTGGAAAAATTGATGAAGGGCAAATGCTAGTGAGCTTCTTACTTTAAATACAGCTCTATAAGTATTAGTTCTTGGACGAAGATGAGGGATAGTTCTCATATATTCTAGTGTTTGTCTTTGTTTTTGAATTGGGAATTTATCTGAAGATTCGCCTAAAATTTTAACTTCACTTGCTTGAATTTCGTATGGTGTTTTATTATTACCAGTGGCAACTAATTTTCCGCTTACTTCAAGGCTTGTTGATAAAAATTGATGAGAAAGTTCTTCATAATTTGGTGCATCAGTTCCAATTACAATTTGTAAATTTTTAAAAGTACTTCCATCATTAAGTTCGATAAATCCTACATTTTTACCAAATCTAGAATTTCTAATCCAACCATTTACAACAACTTCCTTGTCTACATACGAATCAACATCATTTAAAATTTCTCTAATCTTCATTAGTTCCATCCTTCCTTTTTTTAAGTTTGTCATTTAGTTCTTTTTCATGCCCTATATCTAAGGCTTGGTAAAATTTTTCATTCACAAAATCATCAGGCAGATAATCCTGATCTACATATCCCCCAAATGAGTGTGGGTAAAGATACTTATCGTGAATTAAATTTTTACTAGCAGGGTAGTGGGCATCCTTTAATTTATTAGGCACTTCTTTGTCACGATTTTCTTTTACAAATTGCATGGCTTTGTCAATAGCCAAATAAGTAGAATTGCTTTTGTCAGCTAAGCACAAATAGGTAACAGTCTGTGCCAAAATAATTCTTGCCTCCGGCATGCCTACAGTATTAATTGCATTAAAAGTACTAGTAGCTAGTACCAGAGCAAATGGATCTGCATTTGAAATATCTTCTGATGCAAAAATAATCATACGACGGGCAATAAATTTTATATCCTCACCAGATTCAAGCATTTTTGCCAAATAATACAGGGCCGCATCAGGATCTGATCCTCTCATAGACTTAATAAAGGCTGAGATGGTATCATAATGTCTGTCGCCCTTTTTATCATAGATTGCAATCTTTTTTTGAATAGAATTTTCGATTGTATCTTTGCCTATATTTATTTTACCATCTTTCTCATTTTCTGAAAATATAGCAATTTCTAAGGCATTTAAAAGTGCCCTACTATCGCCATTTGAATATTTAATCAAAAATTCCCTGGCATCAGCATCTATATTTACATTTTTATTTTGTAAAATCGGATCTTTATTTATTGCCAGATCAATAAGTCTTTCAAGGTCAGCTTTGCTTAATGATTTTAGTTCAAAAACATACATGCGAGATATAAGAGCCTTATTTACTTCAAAATATGGGTTTTCTGTTGTTGCACCAATTAGAATAATTGTAGAATCCTCTACAAATGGCAATAGATAGTCTTGCTGAGATTTATTAAATCTATGGATCTCGTCAATGAATAAAATAGTTTTCTTGTTTTCATATTTTAAATTGTCTTTAGCAATTTCTATTTTCTTTTTTACATCTGCAATACCACTTGTTACTGCAGAAAGTTCTTCATAGGCCATGTGGGTAGTTTCTGAGATGATTTTTGCTAAGGTTGTTTTTCCTACACCAGGTGGTCCATAAAAAATCATTGAATAAATTCTATCAGCCTTTATCATACGGCTAATTATTTTACCATCCCCTACTAAGTGTTCTTGACCTATATAATTTTCAAGACTTTTTGGTCTAAGCCTATCTGCCAGTGGTGCAGATTTTTCTAATTGTCTTTGCTTATTTAACTCAAATAAATCCATTTTAGCCTTTCTAGTACAAAAAAAGATGCAGCTATAAGCAACTACTGCTCAATACTGGCATCTTTTTTATCTCTTAAATTTATAATTTCATTGTAAAATGAATCGACATCTTTAAATTCTCTATAAACTGAAGCAAATCTAACATATGCCACAGGATCTAAATCTTTTAGCTCATCCATGACAAGCTCACCGATATAGGTCGATGTAACTTCTTTTTTGCCTGTATGGTTAATTTTAATTTCCACATTTTTAGCTACTTGCTCAATTTGATCCAGAGACACGGGTCTTTTTTGACAGCTTTTTACAATGCCATTTATGATTTTGGATCGGTCATAGGCTTCACGAGTTTCATCCTTTTTTATTACCATGATGGTTATGTCTTCATAGCGTTCGTAGGTTGAAAATCTCTTGCTACAATCTTCACAAAGTCTTCTGCGTCTAATAGCTGTATCATCTTCAGTGGTTCTTGAGTCGAGTACTTTAGTGTTATTTGAATGACAATACGGGCATTTCATATTATTTTAAGAAATCTGGTAGATCTATATCGTCAAATGGATTTGAGCTTTTTCTTTTTTCTTCAGCTGGACGAGTTGTTCTAGTTTGAGATTCATATTCTTGTCTAGAATTTCTGCTTGGAGCATTCATTTCACTAGAACGAGATTGTGATCTGCCTTGATTATCAAATCCTGTCGCAATAACTGTAATTTTGATTTCATCACCAAGTGACTCATCAGAACCAACACCAAAGATAATATTTGCATCAGAGTCGATATTATCGCGGATAAGTTCAGCAGCTTCATTTGCTTCCATAAGACCAACTTCTGCAGCAGTAACGTTAAGTAATACAGCTTTTGCACCTTCAATTGATGTTTCAAGAAGTGGTGAGTTAACTGCAGCTTTTGCAGCATCAACAGCTCTGTTTTCTCCTGTAGCTCGCCCAATACCCATATGTGCGATTCCTTGGTCAGACATGATTGATTCAACATCTGCAAAGTCTAGGTTGATTACGTTTGGTATAGCAATTAGCTCTGAAATACCACTTACTGCATCCATTAGTACATTATCAGCTAGTTTAAATGCATCTACCATTGATGTTCTTTTTTCAACAATTTGTAGAAGTCTATCATTTGGGATGGTAATAAGTGTATCTACATTTTCTTTAAGTCTTTCAATACCAGCTTCTGCTTGGGATTGTCTTTTTCTACCCTCAAAAGTAAATGGTTTGGTAACTACACCTACTGTAAGGATATCCATGTCTTTTGCAACACCTGCGACAACTGGAGCAGCACCTGTACCAGTACCGCCACCCATACCAGCAGTGATAAATACCATGTCAGCTCCTTTTAGAGCTTCTGTAATATCATTTTTAGACTCTTCAGCTGCTTTTTCCCCAACAGATGGGTTAGCACCAGCTCCTAGTCCTCTAGTAAGTTTTTCTCCGATTTGTAATCTTAAATCAGCATTTGATTCTTGAAGTGTTTGTAAGTCTGTATTTACAGCAACAAACTCAACTCCTGATAATCCGTTATCTCTCATTCGGCTGATAGCATTATTTCCACCACCACCAACTCCGATAACTTTTATCTTCGCTAAAGAGTTGTCATCCATTTCCATATTAATATTTGCCATATCTTCCCCCGTGTTCTAGTTTGATGTTTTTTAATAATTTAGATTTTCACTATATGAATCAGGGCTAACATTTACAATAGGATTTTCCCCATTATCTAAATCTATCGATGTAATTGTAATAGATTTTTCCCTTGCATCATTTAAGATATTATCTAAAATTTTAAGCTTATAGTCTATGTCGTTCAAATCACCGAATTTCACATCTATATCATTTATCATTATACCAATATCAGCTTTATTTTCCAAATTTAATTGTTTTACTTCGTTAAAATATGAAAATACCTGAATTGCCTTTATAAAATTTAAACTTGCTTCTGATCCTGTGAAGTTTTCTCCTACTGCCTTCTTAAGATTTGCTCCTTGTATCTCCTTTAAAAGACTTTCATCAAAATCATTTAAGTCTTCTCCAAGCAAGATACCTTTATTTGAGATATAATATTTTTTTTCATCGCTATTTTGAAAAAAAGTAGGATAATCTTCATCTACATTTATACTTAATAGATTTGGAAAAACTTTTTTTACACTAACTTTATCAATATAAGGTAATTTACTAATATTACTTTCATCCATATCAGTTTTGTATAATAAAATATTTTCACCAATAGGATTCCCTAGTTGAGCTATTATTTCAGCATCAGAAGTTATATTATTTCCACTTATGTATATATCGGAAATTTTCATATAGGCGTGGGAGTAAATGCTATAGACAATAGAAGCTAAGGTTAAAAAAATAAGAAAAATCACAAACCATTTACTAAATAATTTCTTATCTTTTTCCTTGCTATGTTTTTTTGCAATATAATTTTTATTTACTGTTCTTCCATCTTTTTTAAAGTATCTGTCATCGTTTGAATTTTGCATATTATTTCTCAGTTAATTTTAAAACAAGTTCTAGAATTGCATCACTCGCCCCATCTTGCGCAAGCTTAGCACTATTTTCTCCCATTATTTTTAGTTTTTCTTCATCACTTATGATGCTCATAATATTATTATACAAAACTTTACCATTTAGATCTTTTTCTAAAATCATAATCGAAGCACCATTTTTCACATATGTTTCGGCATTGAATTGCTGGTGATTTTCAGTTGTGTATGCCTTTGGAATGAGTATAGAAGGTTTTTTTACACTTGATATTTCAGAAAGGCTCATTGCACCGCTTGAAGCAATTACCAAATCACTTACTGCATAAAACAAATCAATATTGTCTATATAAGGAAATACTTTTAAGTATTTATTTTCTGGTAAATCTTTTACAAAATTATCATAATTTCTTTTTCCAGTTTGGTGAAGAATGTAAAAATCTCCATGAAGGCTTTCTGCCATTTCTTTGACAGCCTTGTTCATAGAAATAGATCCATTTGATCCTCCAAAAGAAAATACTACTGGTTTTGACTTGTCTATGCCTAGTTTTTCTAAATCTTCATTACTAAATTCATTAGAAAAATTATTTCTAACAGGATTTCCCGTAACTACGATTTTTTCCTTGTGTTTAAAGTGCTTAATGGCCTCTGCATAGGAAATACAAAGGTAATCTACTTTTTTCGATAAGTACTTTGAAGTGATCCCTGGATAAGAATTTGACTCATGAATTATGGTTGGCACTTTTAGCTTAGCAGCTTGGTAAATAATTGGTCCACAAACATATCCACCAGTACCAATGGCTAAATCCGGTTTAAATTCTTTAATAATTCTTCTTGCAGAACTGAAACCTTTTAGGTTTGTGGAGATTGATTTGAAAAATCTTTTATTAATTTTTCTTGGCATGCCCATGCCTTCGATTGGAGCAAATTTATAGCCATATTTTTCTGCAATAGCTTCTTCAGGTCCGCCTTTGATTCCAACATATAATATATTAACATCTTCAATATTTTCTTGGATTTTTTGGGCGATGGCAATGGCAGGATAAATATGTCCGCCTGTTCCCCCACCTGAAATAATCACATTCATTTTATCATTCCTTTATATTTTTCAATTTTTTCTTTAAAATCTTTGCCGCGTACTTCATATGATGGGTACATATCCCAGCTTGCGCTTGCTGGAGATAACAAAATATTGTCATTTGATTTTGCATTATCTATTGCTTTTTTGACTGCATCATCCATATCATCTGCTAAAATATATTTCACACCATAATCCTCACAAAGATTTTTAATTTGTGTTTTGGTATCACCCATGATGACCATAAGCTTACCATTATTTTTAAATTCTTTTACATAATCACTATAATCGATTTTTTTATCATAGCCACCAGCTATAATTATTATTGGATTATCAAAACTCTTAATTGCTTTTACTGCACTGTCTACATTTGTAGCCTTGGAGTCGTTGTAAATTTTAACTCCATTTATTTCATCTACAAATTCTAGCCTATGCTCTATTGAAACAAATGTTTTGCCAGCTTCAATTATTTTTTCGAAATCTATTCCAAATAAATAAGCCTCTAACATAGCCGCCATTAGGTTTTCATAATTATGATTACCAATGATTTTTAAATCACTTGTATCCAGAAGTTCATAATTTTCTATATCATCTATATAATAAATCTTATTATTTTTAAGATATAAACCTCTTTTTACTGGTCCCACAGAAGAAAATTCGTAAATTTGACCCTGAAATCTTTCTATATTTTTTTGTAAAATTTCATCATTTTTATTAATCACAATATAATCTTTGTTTGTTTGATTTTTTGCAATATTTAATTTTGAATTTATATAATCATCAAAATCCTTATGCCAATCCAAATGATCTTCTGTAATATTAAGAATTGAAGCAATATGTGGATGAAAATCAAATGTATTTTTGAGTTGAAAAGATGAAAGCTCTTCAACAAAAACTGCATCATTATTATACATTTGCCATAAAATACCTTCACCAATATTGCCAACAGAAATTGCTTTTACTCCAGATTCATTTAAGATATGGGTAATCATTGAAGTTGTAGAAGTTTTGCCATTTGTACCTGTTACTGCAAGGATTTTTTTCTTCGGAAAAATTCTATATGATAATTCAATATCACTTATAATTTCATATTTTTTTGCTAATTTTTGCAAAATATCATCACCAGGTTTAATCCCAGGTGATTTTACAACATAGTCATAGTTGATTTCACAAATATTTAAAAGAGAAATAGGGCTATAGTCATAGCCCTTTAATTGATCAACTTTTTCTTTATTTTTATCAAAAGTATAAACTTCATATCCCAATTTTGAAAGTGTTTTTACTGTAGATATTCCGCTAACACCTAGTCCATAAACTAAAACTTTTCTCATAATACTGCCACCAAAGTTATTAAACATAATAATACTGAAACTATAGAAAATGCTGTTACAATTTGAGGTTCTTTGTAGCCCTTTAACTCAAAGTGATGATGTATTGGGGTCATTAAGAATACTCTTTTCTTGTTTCTGTGTCTATAAGATAAAACTTGAATGATAACAGATAAAGTTTCTAAAACATAAACTCCACCAAAAATAACAAGATAAATTGGCATTTTTTCTAATATTGCTAGGGCAACAACCGCGCCACCAATCGCCATAGATCCTGTATCTCCCATAAATACAGAAGCTGGATAAGAGTTAAAATATAAAAATCCTAATAAAGATCCAAATAATATTACTGAAAACATCCTAGTTGTATCAGTAGTTGCTATCAAAAACAAGCAGATAAATACTGGAAGGGATACACTTGTAGCAAGTCCATCCAGCCCATCGGTAAGATTTACTGCATTAGTAGTTCCAACTATTATAAAAACCAATATAGGAAAACCTAAAATACTTACAGGCAGGCTATAATTTGAAAATGGAATTGTTAAGCTAGTAACACTTTCCTTATCATTAATAAATGCTAATATTGTAATAAGTATTGCCAAGCCAAATTGTAAGATAATTTTTTCCTTAGGTTTAAGTCCCTCAGACTGCTTTAGTACCAATTTTCTAAAATCATCTACAAATCCTATTGCTCCGTATCCCACAGTACACAGCAACAAAATTGCTGTACTCATATCAAAGGGAACGAAAATAAGTGTCATCAAAAAAGCAGCTATTAAAAAAATTATCCCACCCATAGTAGGTGTTCCCGCTTTTTGGTAGTGACTTTTAGGTCCTTCTTTTCTAATATTTTGTCCAACCTTCATATTTTTTAAGATTGGTAAAATAGCGTATCCTAAGACTATTGTTGAAATTATGCTTGCAATAATTATTTTAAATATTTGATCCATATTAGTTATCTATTCTTTCTACTCCGGTTTTTTCATATACCATTCCTAGTTCCTCTAAAGCATACCTTTGAATACGGTTTAAGTCTACTGTGTTTTCAAGTTTTGCTTTTAGCCTATCTCTTTTTAATTCTTTACTAACAGCATCACTTGTCAACTCTTTGTATTCACTTCGTTTTGCCATCAATTCATTTCTAGTATTAAAGGTAAAATAACCTAGAGTAATAACTATAGCAAGGGTTAGAAAACTAATAAGCATTCTAAATCTTCTGTCTTTTTTTCTTTGAATTTTGATTTGATTTTTTCTTCTAGCTTTGGGATTTTCCCTAACCTTAAGTCTTATTCTATTGTGATTTGTGTTTTTGGCAATTTTTTGCCTATCAATTCTCTCAGCCATATTAAATCCTTTGGCAAACTCTAAGTTTTGCACTTTTTGCCCTAGAGTTCTCTTTTAATTCTTTCTTTCCTGCTATAATTGGTTTTTTATTGATTGTCTTAACTTTCGCCTCATGGTTGCATACACAAACTGGTAATCCTGGTGGGCAAATACAATCTTTTTCTAGTTCTTTAAATGTATTTTTAACGATACGGTCTTCTAGTGAATGAAAGGTAATCACACATAATCTCCCACCTTTATTGAGGCGGTCAATAACCTTATCGAGTGTATTTTCTAAAACTTCTAATTCTCTATTAACTTCAATTCTTAGTGCTTGGAAAACTCTTTTTTCAGGATGAGCCTCATTTGACCTAACAGATTTATTTATCAAATCTCTTAGCTTAAAAGTAGTATCAATTCGCTGTTCATCTCTAGTTTCTACAATTTTTCTAGCTATTGTTCTTGAAAATCTTTCTTCGCCATAGTTAGAAAATATTTTTTGAAGCTCATCCAAAGAGTAGTCGTTTACAATTTTTTCTGCTGTTAACTCATTGCCTGTGTCCATTCTCATATCAAGTGGCCCATCGTGCATATAAGAAAATCCACGATCAGCATTATCTATCTGATATGAACTGACACCTATGTCCATCAAAGCACCATCAATTTTACTAATTCCTAAATCAGCTAAGACCCTATCAATATTTTCAAAATTACTTTTTACAAAAATTACATTCGAAAAGTCAGATAGATTTTCCTTAGCGGCATTTAACGCATCTTGGTCCTGATCTAGGGCGATTAATCTACCATTTTCAGATAGATTTTCCAAAATTCTCTTACTGTGTCCGCCTTTTCCTAGGGTAAGATCTACATAAATTCCATCAGGTTTTATATTTAAATTTTCTATTACTTCATCAGCTAAAACTGATATATGTTTAAATTCCATATTATTCATCCATTATGTCGGATAAATTCACCTCAACTTCATTTATATATTCTTGCCATTGGTTCATATCCCATATTTCTATTGTTAAGTTGTTACCAATAATCATGGCCTCATTTTCAATATGGGCATAGTCTCTCAAATTTTTATTTAGCAAAACCCTGCCTTGCTTATCAAGGCTTGTTTTGACAGTGGATGAGAAAAACAATCTTTTGATGGCCCTGTTTTTTTTGTTTTCATTAACAAGTTCATCAAGTCTTTTACTTTGTCTTTCAAACTCTTCTTCTGTGTAGATTACTAGAGAGTTTTCAGGTCCTTTTGTGATAAAAAATTCATTAGTTAGTCCATCACGAAATTCACTTGGCATCATTATTCTATTTTTAGAATCTAATTTATGAGTGAATTCGCCTAAAAACAATTCCTTACCACCTTTCACCACTTTAATCCACTTTATAATCATTTTATACCATAAATGAGAAAAAATCAAACAAAAAAATCGGTTATTTCTAACCGATTTTAATAAGAATTGCTGTATTTATTTTTATCTAATTATTGAAATTTAATAATCCTTGCTTCTTTTTCTTTTTTTGTATTTTTTGGTCTAAAATAAGGTGGGAGATTTTTTTTGTTTGCGTAGAAAAATAAAGCTACACCTAGGACAATAAATGCTAGGGAAATTAACTGAGCAGTTCTAAATGGCCCCCAATATAGAGAATCTGTTCGTAGTCCTTCTACAAAATATCTTAAAATCCCATAAGCTATTAAATAAACAGCACTTATCTTTCCCTTGTCAGGATTTCTTTTTATTGCATTTATCAAAAATAAAAAAATAATTATATCCCCTAATGATTCGTAGAGGAAAGTGGGGTGCACTTTTACTCCATCAATAATTATCCCCCAAGGTAGGTCTGTAGGGCCCCCATGTGCTTCTTGGTTTATAAAATTTCCCCAACGGCCAATTCCTTGGGCTAGGGCAAGTGATGGTGTTAAAATATCTGTCATATCCAAAAATGGTACCATATGTTTTTTGCTATAAAAATAAAGGGCAAGAGTACCAAAAATTATTCCTCCATGAATTGCAAGTCCCCCACCACGGATATTTAAGATTTGAATTGGATTTTGTGAATAGAAATCCCACTTAAATAGGACAAACCACAATCTAGCTCCAATTATACCAATAGGGATAATAACAAATAATATGTCATATATAAAATCTTCATCAAAACCACGTCTAATAAATTCTTTTTTTGCAAAATATGTTCCTAAAAGCATACCTGAAATTATTATTATGGCATACCAACGTATTTCTATTCCAAAAATAGAAAATGCTACAGGGTCAAAATCAAATTCCATTATTCTTCCTCGCTTGGCTGAGCCCAGTTTGTATAAACTTCTTGGACATCATCATTATCTTCAAGAGTGTCAATCAATTTTTCAAGTTTTGCGTGGTGGTCACTATCAACTTCTATATCATTTTGAGCAATGTAAGCAATGTCTGAGCGCTCTATTGTATATCCCAAATTTTTAAGATTTTCTACTGCATCATTGTATGCATCGATGCTAGTTATTGCTTCAAAGTACTCATCTTCTTCAATGACATCATCAGCACCAGCTTCTAAGGCATCCATCATAAATTGGTCAAAATCTTTTTCTTTGCTATTTACAAAAATTTGACCCTTGTGATCAAACATAAACATAACTGAACCGTCTGTTCCTAGATTTCCTCCGTTTTTATCAAAGGCATGGCGTACATCTGGTGCAGTTCTTTGAACGTTATCTGTAAGGCAATCTACAATTACAGCAACTCCGCCTGGGCCATATCCCTCATAAATTACTCTTTGGAAATTATCTCCTGCTCCTTCTCCAGATGCTTTTTTGATTGCTCTTTCGATATTATCATTTGGCATATTGTCAGATTTTGCCTTATCTATTGCTTGTTTTAATGCTGGGTTATAATCTGGATTGTCTCCACCTTGTCTAGCTGCTACTGTAATATTTCTAGCATGCTTGGTGAAGATTTTTCCCCTTTTAGCATCTTCGTTTCCTTTTTTATTTTTAATCTTGCTCCACTTATTATGTCCTGACATAAAACCTCCTATTTACTAAAAAGCATTACTGCTTTATCATTGGTTATTTCAATATTGCTACTGGTCATATTTATTAAATCAGATTTAGTTTTTTCAAAATCTTCTTCTCTAACATATAAAGAAATTTTTACTTTGTCTGTATATTCCTTATCTATTACTTGGAATTTTTTTTCATTTATATAATTTTCAATTATACCTAGTAGCTCATAAGAATGAATTAATTCTACTACAAAAAATGGTCTTTTGTAAATTATATTATTTTCTAAAGTCTCACTTACACCCCTGCCATAGGCACGAACTAAGCCACCCTTTCCTAATAGTTTGCCCCCAAAATATCTTGTGACCACAGCACAAATGTTTGTAAGATTTTCTTTTTCTAAAACTGAAAGCATGGGTAATCCTGCAGAGCCTTGGGGCTCTCCATTATCATTATATCTTTTAATAACAGGTGTTTCATTAATTATAAAGGCTGTGCAGTTGTGGGTGGCATCCTTATATTTTTCTGAGATTTCATCTATAAAATCATTTGCTTCTAGCTCACTTTCTACATGCGAAATTGTAGTAATAAAACGTGACTTTTCTTCTTCAAATTCCCTTTGTATGGTGCCTTTGATAGTTTTATAAGCCTTGGATATATTTTCCATATTTTTCCATATCCTCTTTTGAAATTTCAAATTCTATGATTGTGCCATTTTCGTTATATTGTGTATCTAAAATATCGTAATTAGTCATCATATAATCAAGGACATCACCGTCAGCAAATGGTATATGCATGGTGACTTTTTGATAATTTTCCTTAATTATACTTACTATTTTTTCTTTTAGTTTTTCAAGATCTTTTTCATCTCTAGCAGAAATGTAGATTCTTTCTTGGTCTCGTTTAAATAATTTCACAGCCAGTTCATTTTCTACTTTATCCATTTTGTTAAAGACATATAATAATTCTTTTTCTGCCATATCTATGTCAGAAATAGCAGTTTCAATGGCATGGATTTGGTGTTCTATATTGTGGCTTGAGTCAATTACAACTAAAAGCATATCTGCAAATTTTATTTCATCAAGAGTTGTCAAAAAAGAATCGTTAAGCTCTTTAGATAAATTGTCAATAAAACCAACAGTATCTGTCAAAGTTACTTTTGTATTAGAAAAATCTAGTCTCCTAGTTGATGTATCAAGTGTTGCAAATAGTAAGTCATCAGAATAAACAAACTTATCTTGGCCATATAGATGCATCATCCCATTTAAAATGGTAGATTTGCCTGCATTTGTGTAACCCAATAAAGAAATATTTGTAATATTTTTACGAGCTTGCCTATTAATTCTTTTGGTTTTTTCAATATCTTTAAGCTGCCTTTCCAGTGATTTTATATCACGAACTACAGCACGCCTATCGGTTTCAAGCATGGTCTCTCCCGGACCTCTAGTACCTATTCCACCAGCCTGACGAGATAGGTAAGAAAACCATTTGTTTAGCCTAGGTAATTGGTATTTTAGTTGGGCTAATTTTATTTTTAAACGGCTTTCCTTAGTATTTGCTCTTAGAGCAAAAATATCTAAAATTAAGGTTGTCCAATCTACAACATGGAGTTTTAGTTCTTCTTCCAAATTGTATAATTGGCTAGCAGATAGCTCCACATCAAATATTACTGTTTTAACTTCTAATTTCTCAGCTAGATCTTTGATTTCTGCTACCTTTCCCCTTCCTATGTAAAATCTAGGATTTACTTTCTCTACAACCTGGCTAACATAGGCAAGTGTAGTCCCACCTGCTGTATTAATTAATGATTCTAATTCATAAATTTTATTCTCTTCATCATCGTCTCTTTTTAAGACATTTACTTGTATTACTTCTTGCATAAACTTCCCTTCTTCAGATTGATTATACGTCTAAAGTTAAAATTTATAAAGAATAGGCAATATGGAATAAATGGCAAAAAAATGATACAATTTATAAATAACTGTTTAATTTTAAGATATGAAAATTTTAGGAGGCACAATGGTTAAAAAAGTTAGCTCTATAGTGCTTAAGCTTATTTTAATAGTATTTTTAATATTAATGTCTATAGGTGTTGTTTTTGCAGGCCTAAGTGGTGGTGCAATTCTAGAGGTTATGAAGACTGCGCCTGAGATTGATGCAAATATTATAAAGTACGAAATGAGCCAAAACTCTACTATAGTTGATGAAGATGGAAATGAAGTTGACTCGATTGCAACCAGTGAATACAGGGAAATTATAGACTATGATCAAATCCCAGAATATCTAAAATATGCATTTGTAGCTGTTGAAGACGAAAGATTTTACAATCACCCTGGTCTAGATCCACAGTCAATAATTGGTTCAGCTATTGAAAACTTCAAAGCTGGAGGCATTGTACGTGGTGGTTCTACCATTACCCAACAGTTAGCCCGTAATACCTACTTAAACAATGACCAAACTTACGAAAGAAAGATTAGAGAAATATATCTAGCCTTAGAAATTGAGCAAAATCTAAGTAAAAATGAAATTCTAGGAGCTTATTTAAATCGTGTGTTTATGGGGCAAAACTCCTACGGTGTACAAGCTGCAGCAAGAACCTATTTTGATAAAGATGTATCCGAATTAAACCTTGCCCAGTGTGCAGCACTAGCTGGTATTGTCCAATCACCATCAGAAAATTCATTGTATAAGGCAATAAAGACTAGCGAAGTTACCGACCAAAGAGTTTTGGGTGAGTTTAGCATAGATGGAGAAAAGTACGCTGCTGTTTATAACCAAGCACCTTTTGATAGGGAAATATATGTTTTGGACAAAATGCTAGAACGTGGTTACATTTCTAGAAAACAATACAAGGAAGCAAAGGAGTTTGATGTAGCAGCATCAATTGTCCCAGCCGAAAGAAAAAATACTGAAATTGCTAGTTACTATAACTCCCTACTTGAAAAACAAGTTGTTAACAAACTTATGGAAACATACAACATGAGTGAAAACCAAGCTTGGGATAGACTTTACTATGGTGGTTTAAGAATAACAACAGCCATAGACCCTGATATGCAAAAACAATTAGAAGCCATTTATTCTGATTTTTCCTCATATCTTATGGGAGATACTTCTGGATGGAATACTGCTCCCCTACTTGACTTAAGATATGATGATTATGGCAATATTGTAAATGGTGAAGGAAATTTATTATATTACAGCAAATCAAATCTATTAAATGAAAATAATGACATAAGACTAAGAAATGATGAAGCATGGTTTGATGAAAATGGAAATATTGTTTTATCTACCCGTAAGGCATATCTTGATCAAACTAAGCTTATATTTAGAAATTATTATTCTTTGGATGAGGAAAATAAAAATCTACGTACCCACAAAACTGGGTTCATTTCATTTAATACTAATGAAGATATAAGACTTGATGATGATAAAAATATTGTTATTTCAAAAGGCTATTTAGAAAAAAATCCAGATTTATTTACCTACTATGATGATGAGACATTCTCTATTAATAAAGATTTTTATGATATAGATTTAAATGGTGTTATACAACCTCAATCATCTACAGTTGTTATTGACCAGGATACTGGAGAAATAAAAGCAATTATGGGTGGTCGTGACCAGTCTGGAGTAAGGCTTTTAGACCGAGCATCTGCTATACCTCGTCAACCAGGTTCTTCTATAAAACCAATAGCTACTTATACACCAGCCTTAGATAATGGATACAACTTAGCTACTGGTATGGATGATGTGCCTTTGATGATGAATGAAGATGACGAAGCTTGGCCAAAAAATGTTTACAATTACTATGAAGGAATTGTACCTATCAGAACAGCTATCGAAAGATCAATAAATACAATTGCCGTTCGTACTTTAAATGAGGTAGGCATCCAAACTAGTATAGATTACCTTAAAAACTTTGGTATTATCAAAGATGATGGAAATGATAACTTTGTAACCGCCTCTGAAAATAATCAAACAAATGATGAAAATCTTGCAGCTCTAGGGGTTGGAGCCATGACTCGTGGATTGACTAACCTAGAAATGACTGCAGCCTATGCTGCCCTAGCAAATAAGGGTGAATACAAAGAACCACTTACATTTTCAAAAATTGAAGATTCTACAGGTGAAGTATTATTTGATAGTGATAATGTAATTACTCACCAAGTTACTAGCGAAGAAACTGCATATCAAATGACATCCGTCCTACAATCTACTGGTCAATATTATGGTAACATCAACTTAAATGGAACAGACTTTGCAACTAAGACTGGTACTACTGATGATTATGTTGACTTCTGGTGTGTGGGATATACTCCATACTACACAGTTGGAATTTGGATGGGTGCAGATGATCAAAATATAAGAATGAATGGTAATTCTGTTGAAAGAGCTGCGCTGATGTGGAATACTATCAATAATCAAATCTTAGATGGTTATGAAATAGCAGAGTTTGAAAGACCAGATAGTATTGTAGAAATGGAAGTAGATACTATGAGTGGTAAACTTCCAACAGAACTTTCATACATGGATACACGAGGTACTGTAAAAACAGAAATATTTGGTCCAAAAAATAAACCAACAGAAGAGGATGATGTCCACACCCTAGTTACAATTGATACTAGAAATAATCTCCTAGCCTCAGATGTAACGCCAAGTTGGGCCATGGCACAAGTATCTTACTTAAAATCAAAAAGTAATTACGATCCAAAAGAATTTAATAACATCTTACCTAGAGACTGGGATTTTAGAGCACCAACTAAGTATTCAGATTTAATTTATGTAGAACCTCTACCTGAGGAAGACGAAGAAGATGAAGACGAGGATGATAAAGAAGACAAAGATGAGGGCGGAGATAATCCTCCAAATCCTAAAGAAGATGGAAACATAATTCCTGAAATAAATCCAAACCGAGATTCCAGGAGAAATCAAACTTTAGACCAACCAGTCATACCATACGAAGGTGCTAGCTCTGGTAATAACAGATAAAAAGAACAAGCTGACTTAAAAATCAGCTTGTTTTTTTAATTACAAAAATATTAATTATAATCGTATTTAAAAATCTGGACAAAAAAATCAGGGTCAAAGCCCTGATTTAAATTCTAGTATCTTCTTGTTTTGTTTGTAGTGTTTGTTTTGTTGCTGTTTTTTGTGATTAGGTTGATAATCCATAGTAAGATACATGCACCAATTACTGCCCAAATAATTTGTATAAATGTATTTGGAGCTGCTCCATTTAGGAAGAATGCATTGTAAATCCATCCACCAATCATAGAACCAATAATACCTACAATAATATTTGCAATAGATCCCATTTGTGCATCCTTGCCCATGATCATACTAGCAATCCATCCAGCAAGTGCACCAAGGATAAGTGTCATAATAATATTTTGTGTTGAAAACATACTTACTCCTCTCAATATTTAAAATAATTTCGTAATAAAAAAAAAATTATTACACTATGTATATATCCGATTTCTTATATTTTAAACAAAAACTTTATCTTTTAATCAATTTTAGACACTTGTGGTATAATATTTTTGAGGTGAAGGCCATGAATGATATTACAATTTTAATAATAGAAGATGAAGAAAAAATTTCAATGATAATGAAGTCATACTTTGAAAAAGAAGGATATAAAGTATACCAAGCCTATGATGGAGAAGAAGGCTTGAAAATATTCAACCAAGAAAGTATAGACTTAGTTATCCTAGATCTTATGCTACCAAAATTATCAGGTGAAGAAATAATAAAAGAAATTAGAAATCAATCTCAAATTCCTGTAATAATGGTTTCAGCAAAGGTTGAAGAAGACAATAGAGTTGATGGACTAAGATTGGGTGCAGATGATTATGTGACCAAACCATTTTCTCCAAAAGAATTAGTAGAAAGGGTCAAGGCTGTACTAAGACGTATAGAAAAATACAATATTCCAAGAGCTGATATTATTAAGACAAGTGATGGAAGACTGGAAATGGACCTTGAATACAACAGGATTTTTAAGGATGGCAAGGAAATCTTACTTACAAAAAATGAATTCCAAATCCTTAAAACAATTTTTTCCAATCCAAACAAGATTTATTCCAGAGATGAGATTATTGAGCTAACCTTTGGTTTTGATTATGACGCTTATGATAGGGCAATTGATACCCATATTAAAAATATCAGATCTAAAATCGAAGATAATCCAAAAAAACCAATGTACATCAAAACTATTTATGGTATGGGATACAAATCAGGCGGAATAGATGATTACATTAAAGAGTAAGATTATAAGAAACTTTACTGCAGGTATACTTGCCTGCGTTTTAGTTTTTTCAATTTTAGTTACCCTCTTTGTAACATTTAACTACCAAGAACTAATTAAAAAAAATCTAGACTCCAGACCAACCCAGGTAAGTAATTGGTTTAAAAAAGTAAATAATGACCCATCCTATACAAAGGAAGACATGCAAGATGGTCTTGAAAATCTAGCTAGGGACTTAGAAGTAGATATTTATTTTGAAGAGCCAAATGGAACCATCTCCTATCCAGCCTATGGTAGAAGTAAGGAAAATGAATATCTTAGAGAAGAAAAAAGATTTCCAGTATTTAATATAAATAGAAGCCGTAGGTCTGGTACTCTCCATGTAGTTTATAACGCAAACTTTGAACCTGTAAAAAAAATGCAGAGAGATTTTTCTAGAGCAATAGTTTACTCCCTAAGTATTTCCTTACTAATAGGTTTTATAATTTCCCTAATTCTTTCAGAAAACATTTCAGAACCTATTATGAAAATTAGTGATGAAACAATAAATCTTAAGGATGGAAATTATGATATAAATGATAGACTTACTGATATAAAAGAGATAGAAACCCTGCAAACAAATATAAATTATCTTTCGAACAACCTAAAAAAACAAGAAGAAATTAGAAAACAATATGCCCAAGATATCTCTCACGAGCTACGCACTCCCCTAACTAATCTTCAATTATACATTGAAGCTATTAAAGATGGAGTAGTTGAACCTGATGAAAACACCATGGCAGTTTTGCTAGAAGATGTAAACAGGCTGGAAGGTTTAATAGAAGGTTTGAAAAAAACTTTTGATGAAAATGTAGAATATCTTGAGTTAAACAAAGAAGATTTCAATATATCTGAGCTTACTGAAAGTATTGTTCAAAGTTTTATGGCCAATGCTGATAAGAAAAATATAAAAATTAATACTTTTATCCAGGAAAATATTGAATTTTATTCTGACGGTGAAAAGTATAGTCAAATTTTACAAAATCTTATCTCAAATGCTATAAAAGCAATTGGCCAAAATGGTGAGATTGATGTTTATTTGTCAGATGACTCAAATGAAATTAGTTTAAAAATATCAGATGATGGTGTGGGAATTGCAGAAGATAAAATAGATCGTATTTTTGAAAGATTTTATAGAATCGAAGATGCTAGAAATACTAAAGAAAATGGTCATGGTTTGGGCCTATCTATTACAAAAAACTTTGTAGATGCCCTAGGTGGAAAAATAGAAGTAGAATCTGAGGAAAACGTAGGAACGACTTTTATTCTTACATTTACTAAATAAAGGTTAATAATATGGCAAAAAGAAACTCCAGTTCTTCTAAAAAATCAAATAGATCTAATAGAAGTACTAGAAGTCAAAAAACAACTTCATATTCTTCAAGTGAAAAAAGAGCCAAGCAGAAGAAAATTCAAAGGCAAAAAAAGTTTAGAAGAAGGCGAATAGGACTTTTAATAATATTTCTTATTCTATTAGCTTTTTTGATAAATTTTATTGTGAACGCTGCAAATAGATATAAAATAATGGGTTATCCAGAATTTCGTGATGAAGTTTTAGAAGATATGGGCAATGAAGTTTTTATATCTTCTTCTGAAGGAAGAAGTTTAAGCACTGCAGAAAAAGTTACTGATTTTGATGACTTATATAACACAATCCAGAGAAATTATGCAGTTGATAAGCTAAATCAAGAAGATTTTGAAAAGTTTACTAGCTCTTATAACGAATTTAGAAAAAAAGTTTATACTTCAAAAACTGATCAAGAATATTTCAAACTAATAGACCAGTATTTAGAAGTTTTAAATGACAATAGAACCTTTATCCTTGATAAAGAAACTTATGATAGCTTGTTCGAATACTACAGAAAAAGTGATGATAAGGCAAGAAAACTAGTTTTAGAAAATCCCCAAGCCGTTGATAGGTACAAAAGATTAATTACATCTAGCAATGCAAAAAAACCATCTATGATTGCAAACATAGAAAGAGAAGGTGTTTTATCTATCACTCTTCCTGATTTTAAACCAAGCGAATTTGACAAGGATCTAGAAAATTTGGTAGATATATTTTTAAATAATCCACCAATAAGTACAATCATTTTAGACCTATCAAACAACTCTTCTATCGATGATATATACAAAAATAAACTTTTAGAGATTCTCATCTCTGAAAATTATAATGAAAGTAATCTAATTTTCTATAGAGGTAATCTAGCAAGCAAAAGCCTAGATTCTATAAAAGATAGTGAAAATGGTTATTACAGTACAGCTAATGTAAAAAACTTGGCATCAAAATATAATGAAGAAATAAAAAATATTGATTTAGAAAACTACAGCTACTACGATGAAGTAAGCCTAAATATAAATAAAAATCAAGACTTTTCGAATAGGAAAATATATGTCTTAACTAACGATAATACAGCAAATGAGGCTATTAAATTAGCTAAGATTTTAAAAGAAAATGGAGCATATATTGTAAAGAATACTTTTGATACTGCAATTACCTCTAAAGATGTGATTTATAATTTTAGATCTGATTTATACGTCATGGAACATTCTGGTCTAGTCCTAAGTCTTAATAGCGCTTACAGCAAAGATGATGAAAGTCTTTATTTAAATTATGATGAGAGGATAAACTCAAAAGATCCTATATCAACTGTCTTAGATATTATAAATTAAATTTAAAAAGCACTCTTATTTAAAAAAAGAGTGCTTTTTTATAGTCTAAATATTTTTATATTTTTTTCTTACTTCGTTGATTTTTCCACAAGTCATCTTCCCCTCAGGACATGGCCCATTTACACAATTTGGTCCTGCACTTTGAAATAAATTTGGATATATTTCCTTGCATATTTTCACCATCTCAAAAGCCATCTCCCTTATCTCCCACTGAGCTCTATTGCAGCATCTAAGAGAGAAAAAATGTAGCAAGCTTCTAGCATTCATTGTAAATACAATTTTACTCTCACTTGCATTAGGAAATACATACCTAGCGTCTTCTATAGCTGACTTTTCTGCTTTTGATCTAGCCTTTTTTTCATCTAATCCATCTTCTATGTTTATTTTGTAATAATTATCAAATAATTCATGGCTTATCTTTAAGTATGCTTCATTACATTTTTCCATAGTCTCAATATATAACTTTTTTGCAGATTCATTACTGTCTATTGCAGGTGGAATTATGTAATCAAAATCATCAAATTTTACATATCTTTGTGATTGTTGAGAATAAGAAGCAATCCTATGTCTTACTAACTGATGGGTTAGCGACCTAGATACCCCTTCAACTGCAAAAGTGAAACTAGCATGTTCTACTGGAGATAAATGTCCCATAGAAATTAACATATTTATATATTTTTTTATGGAATCGTCATCTAATTTTTCTTTTATATCTTCAACACCTACTTTTGAATAACAAAGTTTGCCGGCTTGGGCAATCGTTTGTTCAGCACCCATAGTATAATTTAATAAAGAAATTTTCATATAATCCATCTCCCCAATTTTAATTTCTATAATAATACTACCACAAATACTTTAAAGTTTTAAGAAAATTTTACACAAAAAAAAGAAGGCTAATGCCTTCTTTTATATTGTTATCTAATTGTTTCTCTTCTAACTAGTTCTTTTGCTTTTTCTTCACCTAGTTGTCCACCCCAAGCTGATAAAGCTAAAGCTGCAAGTAGGCCGATAAATGTGATTACAGAACCAGCTGAAAGTTTGTTAGAAGCATCTTCTGCTCCTTTTTTAGCACCTTCAACAGTTTCATCAACTGTTCTTTCTGTTTGGTTAGCAAGTTGTTGTACTTTTACAGATGCATCATCAAGTGTTTCTTGTGCTTGTTTATTAGCATCTTGTAAACCATTATAGATATTATCTGTAACTTGTTCAGCTTCTTCTTGTGTTAGATCAGAGTTAGATTCAACTGCATTTGCAATTGCATCTCTATCAGCTGAATCAGCTATAGTTTGAGCTCTATCAGCTAAATCTTTAGAAACTCTATCAATCTCAGCATTTGCTGAATCTGGGTTAAGAGCAATATTTTTAGCTGCAGATGCGATTAAATCTCTTGATTCTTGTAGTTGATTTTTTAGGTAATCTGGTTGAAGTTCAGGAATATCTGTATCTGATAGATATTTTTCGATATCTGCTTGTACTTCTTCATTATCAACATTTACATCTTCTATAGCATTACCTGCTGATTCAAATCCTGAACCAATAGCATCACTTGTTGCTGTGATTGCAGAACCTGCAACATTTCCTACTCCACCAGCTACACTACCTGCAACGTTAGCAGCTGTTCCTAAAACTGAAGAAATAGCATTTACTACTAGGGTTAGTAATAGTAAAAGTGTTACAGCCCAAGTAATTGCACCGTGTAGTTTACCTGTAGATCTAGCTGAGTAACCAGCGATGTATCCACCACATAAGAATGATAGGATAAGTGTAATTGCTGTCCAAATTCCTGTACCAACTCCTACACCTGAAAGTGGATCAGTTGTAGTTGGTGAAAATAATCCAAATCCTAATGCTGCTGTAATTAAGCTTAGTGTAGCAAAAACTGCTGCTGCTGTTACAGCACCTGCTAGGATTGATCCCCAAGAAAGGTTATTTCCCGCTGGAAGTACGCTTGTTGCTCTTTCGTAAACTGGAACACCTTCTCTATGTCTTTCAACTCTTTCAGTACGTTCTACTCTTTCGCCTCTACGTGGCGCTCTGCCATTTTGGCGGTTATTTGATCTTTCAACAGTTGTTTCTGTCTCAAAAGTATCAACTTTTGGATCATTATTTTTTCTATCTGTCATAATTCCTCCTTAAAATGATAACAAATAAATAATTAATTTTGTTACTTAGATATTATACCCAAATATTAGTAAATTCAAACATTTATAATTTTAAATCAAATTTTATTAAAGCAAATTTTATTTTATAATAATTAAAATTTAATTTTAAATATTATTTTAAGCTTTGATTAACAACTTGTGCACGTTCTATTTCAGCGACCATATCACGGCCCTTTACCATTTTTTGAATATTTTTTACATCTAAGATTATGACATTGTGAGTCAATAATTCTTTTTTGCTAGGATCATCAAGAAAAGAAGTATTAATAATCAAAATTGGAGTAATATCATTGATTAACCCCTCATATTGTATAATAAGTTGTTTAACAAAATCTTGATCTACCACTTTATCATACTTATAATTTTTTATATCAATTGCGTATTTTTTATTATTTTTTCTAGCAAATAGTTCAAAATCATGGCTTCTCTTATATTTTTCTTGATAGGCTTCAATAAAATATCCCGTGTTGTTAAAAGCCTCTTTGATTAATTGCTGAGAATTATAATCAAACTGAATTTTTCTTAAGGCATCCAGTAGCCTATTAGGATTAATCTTAAAAAATCCTCGATATTCGACCTTATCTTCATATCTTTGTAAGTCAAATCCGACTACCATATTTCCAATTACATTAAAATTTCCATGGGCAATGGCATTTCTTATATGCCTTAAAAGGGCCATAGTTTTTGTTTCCCCACCAGCAATAGTCATCATTATCTTGGGGCATTTTGTACAAATCTCTTCTAAAAATGGACTAATCATATCATTTGTTATAGTTTCTGTAAATAAAACATCCTCATCTGCTAAATCCATAGCATTCATAAGTTCTATAAAAATAAAATCATCGTATTGTGGATTTAAAAGAAGTTCATTTTTTTCAGATTGTTCTGATTTTATATTTGGAACATACCAAAGCAGATAGTAAATCCCCTCCCTTAGCTCCTTACTTAGACTAATGGGAATTTCTTGGTGTTTGATTTGATATTTAGTTTTATTTTTGCAATTGTCGTATGTAAATTTGTCTGTAAGTTGCATATTAATCAACCTTAGCTACACTATCTAACAAATCTTTATCGATTATTGTAAGATAAACATCCGTATCATTATCTATTAAAAATTTATTAATAGTATTCTTAGCAATATCAAATGCTTCTTTTTTAGGATAACCATAAATGCCTGCAGAAATAAGTGGAAAGGCTATTGATTTAAAATTGTGCTTTCTTGCTAAATTTAAGGAATTTTTATAAGAATTTTCTAGTAATTCTTTAGATTTCTCTGGATGTTGAGAGTCAAAAACTGGTCCTGCAGTATGGATTATATGTTTTGCTTTTAAATTATATCCATCTGTCATTACTGCTTGACCTGTTTTTATTGGGCCAATCATATCACAAGCTTTTCGCAATTGATCAGCTCCAGCTGCCCTAAAAATTGCTCCACAGACTCCCCCTCCCATTTGTAAAGAAGTATTTGCAGCATTTACTATTGCATCTACATCAAGTTTTGTAATATCTTTACTTATAATTTGAAAACTCATCTTATACCTCTACTAATACCTTGTTGTCCCAATTTATTTCTAAGTCTCCACAATAATGTATGTCGATAAAGCAATCATAAGCCTTATCAAGTTTTGTAGCTATTCCATAAAAATGAACTAGCCCAAATCCGTATGCCTCTTCTAGTATATTAAATCTGTAATCCTTAAAATCATTAAAGCTTAAGCTAAGTATTTTATCATTATTTATTAGTTTTATTCTTATAGGATAATCTTCATTAGCTTTAATTTCTATCAAATCATTTGCTATCACTACAGGATTATCAAGGACATAATCTGCCCTAGCTGAAAACAAAAAAGCCTGGCTAAGTTTTATAATAGCCTTACCATCTTCTACTACAAAATCTATGATATCCATGTCATGCAAAGAAATTAATTCACTGTAAGGATTTACAATCATCTTATATACTCCTCTATGTCATTAAAAAAGCTGCTCACATAATAATCTACAAATTCTTCTTTTGATCTGTCAAAATAATAAAAATAATAAGGTCTTCCATTTGCTACCATGCCCGTAACATCAACATATGACCAATTATCGTTTAGTTTTACAACATTCCACTGGTGTTCTCCAGAGTATCCATCTGGTCTATTTTTCTCCTTTGTATTTCCAGTAACTGAATATGCGGGTATGCCCACTCTTTGGCAAAGAATTGCAAAACTTTGAGCAAAACCAGAGCATTGAGATAGTCCTTTGACCATAGCTCCGTACATATTATTTTCTATTAAATTATCTTGATTTGACACGAATTGATATTCATTATTTTCAGCAAGCCATTGGGCAAAATAATAAGCCTTATCATAATCATTATCATAATTTTCATTTGCATAATCTACTAGTACATCTAACTGATTTTCAACCTGAGCTTTTTGCTCTTCAGTCATATAAGTTTTGGTATTTTCTTCGATTTTGTATCTTGGAACTATTTTAAAAGTTTCCTCATCAAACCAATAATTGGCATAAATATAGGGTTCCATCCTGCCCTCAGAATAATATGGGCTTAGCAAAAAAAGGTCACTTGCAAACTTCATCTTCTCATCAAAATCATTTGTAAGCGTAACCTTTGGGTCTTGGAGGGCTTCAGTTATAATTCGACTTACATAAAACATTTCATTTTCTTGATCGTAGTATTCCATCATTTTGACGGCATATTTGTCTTGAGTTTCTAAGTCAGCAAACCTTTCTTTAAGCAAAAATCCCGGTTTATCTATTTCATAATCTAGTTCATGGGGTTCAAAGCTAGGTTGTTTTAAAGTGGGGCTTTTTGGTTTGATATCCTCCAAAGAAATATTTGACTGATCGACAACTTCATCTTCACCACTATTGGTAATAGGAGGAACTCCCCCCTCCTTACCCATGTTGCCACAGGCAGTTAGTATTAATAATGTAAGTATATATAAAAATTTCTTCATTAAATATCCTTTAATTATCATTTTATCTATATTTTACCATAAATAGTATGGCTAATAAGTTTGCTGATTTTTTGTATCAACATTATTAATATCTAACTCCAAATACTTATAAGCTCCATCTATATCAAGATAATTATTTATTACATAATCTGCGCGTAAATTTTCTGGAACTAAAATCATATATTTGTTTGAGCTTAGATATGCATCAAGCAAAGTTTTTTCTTTCATTAAAAAATTAAATATTCTATCCCTATCTACTGGATTTATCCTACATTCGTCAAAAACTTCTGGGGTTTTAGGACCACAAACCATACTATCTGTTTCAGAAATAAAATATGAAGTCGATTTGCTTATAATATTAAACATTATGGCAAGAGTCCTATTTACTTTTGTAGATTGAAAAGTAATTAGGCCTATATAATCATCCTCAATTGAAAATGGATATTGGTAATCCTTTAAGGCATCATGGAGCTCATAAATGTATTTTTTGGACTCTTCATCAAATTCAAAATCTTTCGGATTATCAATTATATATCTCATTCGTTGTCTAATAATTGGGCTTACATCTACATCTCCAGCTGATAAAAATTTAGGAGGATCCCCTTCATTGGCAGTTGAAACTCTAATTTTTTTGCTATCCCTATATATTTTTTCAATCTTCCAGACCTGTCCTGCTAAAAATATATTTGCTTCTTCTTGTATTTCTGGTCTAATCTCTATTTCTCCTATTTTCCCAGACTCATTATAAACTGTAAATGCTTGGGCGGTTAAAAATTGATTGTAAAATCTGCCCATAAACATTAATTTATCTAAATTTATACCTGTTATTACTTCATTTTCTAGTATCTCTATAAAACCTTCTTGGGCCATAAAATCTGTAATTTGCTCAAATTCCTCATCACTAATGTCAGAAAAAGTGGCTAAAGTCTTGTTTAAATACTTATATTCTTCAATTGCTAGACCATAATTTTCCAAAAGTGTAGATAAAACTTGGTGGGCAAAAACATCATAAGCTTTTTTGCTTACTTCTATTTTATCTAAGAACCCTTCTTCAAAAAGGCTAATAGCTGCCATTGATTGTAGGGCATCATAGACTCCGGTATTTATTTGATGGAGAATTGATTTGTGAGTTTTTCTACCACTTCTTCCTAATCTTTGGGCAAGTGATAAAACTGAATGAGCAGCTCCAAATTGAACCACTGATGTCACAGATCCTATGTCAATGCCTAATTCTAAGGTAGAGGTGGCAACTATGACATATTTTTCATTTCGGGCTTCTTTTGCAAATTCTTCTATTTCTTGTCTGCGAATTTTGCTAACTGACGAGTGGTGTGCAAATATTTTTATGTCTTCATTGAGGCTCTTATAAATATTAGCTAGCTGGACTGCAATTAGTTCTACTTTTTCCCTAGAATTTGGGAAAATAAGCATAGGCCCCTCTAAAGAATAATCATGCATAAGATTTAGGTATTCATTTGATAAGTTGATGTCTTCTGTCAAATCAAAAGTATATTCAAATTCATTTTGTGATTTGTCAAGCAAAATGATTGTTTCACGACCATTGTTGAAAAAAGATTTTGCTAAACCATAATTTAAATCCCCTATGGTTGCAGAAAGTCCAATCATTCTTGGTACTTCGTAAGTAAAACGCAAGATTCGATCTAAAAGTGATTTTAATTGCAAACCACGATTACCTAAAAAAAAACTATGGATTTCATCTATTATTATGTATTCAAGGTCAGCAAAAAGAATCTTAGCAATTTCTGGTTTCCCAGATAATAAAGCTTCGATAGATTCTGGGGTAATAAGCAAAATTCCCCTTGGGCTTTCAATAAGATTGTCTTTTTTTGCCTTGCTTGCTTCCCCATGCCAAGATGTGATTGGGATATTCATATCAAAACACATATCATTTATACGTTTAAATTGGTCATTTATGAGAGCAATTAGGGGTGAAATATATAAAATCTTAACCCCCTTATCCCATGAATTGACCTTGCTAATGGCAGGCAAAAATGCAGCTTCTGTTTTGCCCGATGCTGTTGCTGCTGATAGTATCAAGTTATTGTCTGTACTAAAAAATGCTTTTATAGAAGCATTTTGGATTTTTGTAAGCGCTGGCCAACCTTTTTCATGAATATAAAATCTAAGTTCACGATTTAGTAAAGAAAATGAATCTGTCATATTATTTCAATCTCATCATCCATATCGGCTGGATCTTTGCTAATTTCTAAAACATTTTTAAATCTCTCACTGATTATGTCCATCAAATCCACATTTGAATTTTGTCTTTTTAGGTCAAGTATTTCTATAAAATCTTTTATAACTGCACGAGGGGTTAAAAATTCATCAGCTCCTGGTCTATTTAATTGACCTTCCATATAAGTGATTATTTCCCTCTGACTTATTTCAATTGATTCTTTGTAGTGAACATTATAAACATTTACCAAATTTTCTAAAAGCGTGTATATTTCTTCATTAGAAAGTGGTTTAAGCCCAAGGACTGTACGATTTGTATTTACCAATTTATTGTCCATGCTTTCTTCACTTCCAAGTCTACCTTTTAGAGCTCCATAAGAAGAAAAACCACGATTTTCATCAAAAATTGTTTTACGAGTGGCCCCGAAATTAATAAATAAACCCTTGGCAATATTTGATTTAGCTTCATTATAGATATTTAAAATACGTTCATAATTTCTCTCACGGGTCACTGATTGAGGGATTTTGTATAAATTAACTGCCTCATCAAAATTTACGACAAATCCACTGTAGCCTATTCCCAATAATAGCTCACTCATATTTTTTAGAGCATCAAACCAATTGTCATCATTGATTATTTGATTAATAGAAAGTTCTTTTTTGGCTTCGGTCTTGGTTGTAATATCTCCCCTTAGCCACCTGATAGCATTGGTTTTAAGGAGTCTATTATCATTTATGAAGCCTTCATAAAATTTGACTATTGCCTGACCAAATTCAAAGGACAAACCAACTGCTGAGAAATCACCGATGATATTTAAAATCTCATTGGTAACCTCTTTTTGATATTCTCCTTCTAAAATTTCTGATATTTCTACATTGAGGTCTTCAGAAACTCTTGAAAAAATTTGGTTTAGCCATTCTTCTATTATAGAACTTAAAACATTCCCGCTTTTTAGGGTTTTAGTTTTAATATTATCTATTATCTCTGTATAAAGGGCAACAGCTTTTCTATCTGTTGCATAAAACCTTCTGGATGGATTTAAATCCAATGTCGAAACAACAAAGTTTTTTTGCAGGGCAATTTGCTCGATTGTAGCAAGCATAAAGCTTTTTCCAGAACCAAAATCACCAACCCAAAAGCGAATATCACTTTCTCCATCAGCTACATTATCTAAAATTTTTATTACTTCTTCAACCTCTCTATTTCTGCCCACTAAAAGATGTTGGACGCCCATGTTTGGTACAACCCCACCTTCTAGAGATTTTATGATAATTGATGCTTCTTTGAGATTTATTCTATTTGCCATCTACATACTCCTTTATCATATCTACATAAAATTCATCTATACTTACTTTTTCACCCTCGATTATCAAGGTCTGATCACCTATATAATCAAATAAGGATTCGTTTATATCGCTTAAAAATGAATTTAAAGTCAAGCCCTTTTCTTTGCCTAAACTTTCAAGTTCATCTGTGCTAATAGAACCCTGATCCAAAATTTTTATTAGTATGCCATCATAATTATTTTCATTATTTGTTGGCAAAGTTTTTTTTAGGGTTTCTTCCTCTTTGCTTTCCACATCTTCGTAAAAATCATTGACCATGCTCACAGTTTTGTCTAGATTTTTACGAGAAATATCTATTTTTTTGCTATCTACTTTTATTTTTTTAGGGGCAATTTTTTCTAAATCCCTTATTTCATCAATTAGTTCTTCACTAAGTTCATTTTGATTTACAAGATTTAAAAATTTAGCATAGTTTTCTTTGTTAATAACTTCAAATAAATATTTTTGGGTACTTTTTTTATTAATTCCCTTCTTATAAAAATAGTACAATCCAATAATTTTATTTTCTTCATCATAAGATTTTACAAGTTCATTTAAGAGTCTTTCGAAATTTTCTTGGTTTTCGTAATCTTTTATAAGAGTGATTTGTTTTTTTGTATCAAGCCCTATCAAATAGTTTATAAAATCTTGAATCTTATTGGGGTTTTTTTCGAAATATTCCCTATATATTTCATCTACCAATTCTTCATCTAAGTTATTTAAGTAGTTTGTTTGGTATTTTTTTATAAATAGATATATATCCTCATTAACTTCTTCTTTTAGTAAATCCCTAGCCTTGTTTGTAGAAATCCAACCATAAAAAGTAAATTTTTCACGCAGATTTTTCTCAGAAATTAACAAAATCGCATCTAAAATATCCTTGGACTGTTGATAGGGTTTAATAATTTTTATTAGCCTATCAGTTTTTATTTGCTCATAGTCAAACAAGGCCCTTAGAGTTGAAAGATAAAGGTCCATAAGGATATGAAATACTTTTTTATTTCTCCATAGCACATTACTGCGTTTTGAAATCTGGTCTATGGCAATTTGCTCTTCTTTAGAAAAGTTATATTTTTTTCTTAAAGTTCCATCCGCATCCCACCACAAAGATACTTCATTATTATCTGTTAATTTAAAATATTCACGGGTTTGCTTATCAGCTGGCTTTAATTCCCTAGTTAATTTTTCAGCTTCTTCTTCTATAAGCTTTCTTGCTTTATGACTTACATTATTTTCTATAATTTTAAATGACCTATCTGCAGTTTTTTTGGACAAGGGGTTATAAAAATTAATTACATAAGTTTCTGCTATCAGATAAATCGTGTAGTATAAGTCAAAATTCAGATCTTCTCTACGAAGGCTTGATACCTTCCTAGCAACAGTAGTTCCTTGTTCATTTAGGAAAATTTCTAATTTTTCACAAAGCTTCGCATACATCTTAAGGGCAGCTACATTTAATTGATTTACTCTCATTGCTTTTGACTTATATTGGCGATCAAGTTTTAAAATCCAATATCTATAGTCTTTTATGATTGGTTTTTCAACTGACAATTTTTCAGGAATTTTGACTTCTTTATCTAGGCTTATATCGATGACACCTTTCATATCTCCAGCTTCTATTTTTCTCTTAAATGTATGTTTTTCATTATTTTGAAGCTTAGAAATATCGCTTGCTATATTATCAATCATTTTTTTGATGTCTTCGTATTTCACATAAGCCCCCTTAATTTAATCTAAATAACATTATACCGTCCTTGGGTATTTTTTGCTTAAAAAAACGCTAGTTTCCTAGCGTATTTCTTATATTCCAAATTTTCTAGCAATTTCTACTGACTCGTGATAATAGGATTTAGATACCCCATCTTCATTTGCCAAGATGTATTCATCTACTAAAAAATTGCTTTCATCATCATTATTTTTTATCCTATAGACCTCATAACCCTCGTAGTCTCCAAGAAATGCAATTTCACTATCTTCCTCAAATTCTTTTATTGTAAATTCCAAGGCTTGGTCATAATATTTATTTTCCATAATTCTCCTAATCTATATCAAAAAAGTGGACTATCTCATAATCTTCATCGCTATCAGCTATGCGAACGCCTTTATCATTTACTAAGGCAAAGGCTCCTACTCCGTCTGTATCATCATCAGTATTTACTACATAGCAATCATAGCTCTCCCACTCACCTAGATAATCTATATCTGTATAGCCGTCATATTCGTTTTGTACAAAGTCTAATACTTTTTCCTTGCTCTTTTCTATCAATGTCATAATTCACCTCAAAAATTAAGTATATTTTCCATAGTAGCATTTACTGAGGACTCATACATTTCTCCAAATTTTACAAGGTGCACCATATATAAGTAAAGCCTGTAAAATTCTAATCGCAATCTATATCCATCTTCTAATGGATAGATTTCATTATATCTTTGGTAAAATTCATCAGTAAATCCGCCAAAAACTGTTGTTATTCCTATATCAAATTCCCTATCGCCATAAAATGGACTAGGATCAAATAAGGCTGGTGACCCATCGCTTAAAAACATATAGTTGCCACCCCATAGGTCACCATGAAGTAGAGATGCTTGAGATTTCTGATTTTTAAGTTCATTGTCCATTATCAGGTATACCTTCTCAAACTTTTCATAATCATAGTCAGTCCACAAATCCATATCCATTAATTGTTTGGCTAATACATTCATACGCTCTTCTAAAAAAACTTCTGCCCAAGTATCCTTCCAATCATTTGAAAATGTAGTTTGTGACCCCCTGTGAGGATAATCAAAACCAAATTTTCCATTAGGGCTTTTCTTTTGGTGCATCTTAGCAACTACTTCAGCAAGCTCACTTTGTGATCCTTTGCTAGCTTCTTCTAAAAAGGATAAAAGCAAATAAGCATCTCCATCAACAAATCCATGGTCAATTACCCTAGGAGCATTTATGCCAATTTCTTCAAAAAGTTTTAGTCCAGCTATCTCACCATCATAAAAACTATCATCACAATTTTTTTGAACCAACATATAATATAATTTATCAGCCGAATATATTTTGTATGCATCATTGACATCACCACCACGGCTGGCCCTAATATCTGTTACTTCAATCGGCAAATTTCCTATAAACTTTTCCATAGTATATTCCTTTCTAGCTTACCTATTCTTTCTTATCTTTTACCCTTACTTAGATTTTACAAACTCATACAAATATCAAATAAATTTTACAATACTTATTTTGAAAATATTATATGATAGATATATAAATAAATTTTTGGAGGATCTATGTTAAACAATAAAAAAGTAAAACCAATTTTTACAGCTGCACTAAGTTTTGCTCTACTTGCATCAGGCCTGGTTACATCAGTTAACGATGCTTATGCAATTCCAGATGATGGCAAAAAAGCTCAACTTGAAACATCGTACTTTAACAACAACGTATCTAATAAAGCTAGTAAAATGCTTTTAAATGAGTATCCTAACCTTGCAAATGGTGCTGAATCTCAACTTAGTAATCTTGTAAAAAAATCAGATGAAGCACTTAAAAAATCAAAACCAGTTGTAGATGCTCTACATCCAGAAAGAGCAAATGAAGATGAAAGCATCAAAAAATTAGACAATGCCGTATTTAATAACAAGGTAAAAGCAGAGTCAGTTTTCCTATTATTTGAACTAACACCAAATAAAATCGAAAATAGCAAAGATAAATTTACTAAAATGGTAAATGACTCTATGACAGCCCAAGGAAAAGCAGAATACAAATTAAACAAACTTCGTGGGTACAAAACAATTTCAATTGTCCATGTAAATGATACTCACGGTAGAATCGAAGAAAATGAAAAAAATGGCGAACTTGGTTTTGCTAAGTTAAAAACATATTTTGATAACAGAAATTCAAACAATAATGCCCTACTATTAAACGCAGGTGATGTTGTCCACGGTACAACTTTTGCCACAATATCTCGTGGTGAGAGTGTAATCGATGTGATGAACCAAATGGGATTTGATGCAATGACAGCTGGTAACCACGATTTTAACTACGGATACCAAAGACTAGTAGAACTAAATAACAGAGCAAATTTCCCAATTCTTGCTTCAAATGTCATTAACCAAGATGGAAGTCACATCATTGATTCTGATAAAATAATTGAGATAGATGGGGTAAAAATTGGTATCTTTGGCCTAGCTACAGAAGAAACAAAAACAAAATCTTCTCCAGCAAATACAGAAGGACTAACATTTGCAAACTCTATAGAAACAGCTCAAAACGAAGTTAATAACTTAAGAAACCAAGGTGCACAAATCATTATCTGCCTATCTCACCTAGGAGAAGATAAAGAAAGCAAAGAAACTTCAACAATGATTGCTGAAAATGTAGAAGGTATTGATCTAATAATCGACGGTCACTCACACACAGAATTACAAAATGGTAGATATGTAGGCAACACACTTATTGCTCAAGCAAAAGCCCACGGATATTTTATCGGTGATGTTACACTTCTATTAGACAAAGATAACAAAATCGTTGCAAAAAGCGCTAGCCTAAAACCATACGCTAGAATGAAACACCTATACGCAAACAAAGAAACACTGGCACAAATAGAAGCAGTTTCAAATGAAAACAAAAAAGTACTTGACCAAAACGTTGGGCAAACAAGTGTTGACCTAGAAGGTGCTCGTGAAATGGTAAGAACTCGCGAAACAAACCTTGGTAACTATATAACAGATGCAATGATAAAAGCAACCGGTGCAGATGTAGCAATTACAAACGGTGGTGGAATTAGAGATTCAATCTCAGCTGGAAATATTACTAAAGGTGATGTACTAACAGTATTCCCATTCACAAACTTTGCAGTAACTTTAGAAGTACCAGGATCAGTAATCAAAGAAGCTCTAGAACACGGACTAACAGATGCACCAAACTCAGCTGGAAAATTCCCACAAATTGGTGGAATGATGGTAAAATATGATTCTACAAGACCAGCCGGTGACAGAGTAACAGAAATAACAATTGCTGGCGAAGCTATTGATCCAAACAAAAACTATAATCTAGTTACTAACGACTTCATGTCTATTGGTGGAGATGGATATGAAATGTTTAAGCCATATCAAAGAACTGGAGAATATGAACTAATCTCAGAAATCTTTGAAAATGCTATCAGAAACGATGGAGAAATCAATCCACAAATAGACAACAGAATGACAGATATAAGTCAAGCTACAGCAGCAGACAAAGCAGCTTAGATATTATTTAAAACTCCTACTATTATATATAAGTAGGAGTTTTTTTTATTTTATTTCTTTATCGATGATAAATAGCAATCATTTACATAAAAATTATACATAATAATTTTATTTGACAAATAAGCCCTATGAGGCTATAATAACGCTGTTAAGATAATTAACAAAAAAGGAGAGTATTATGAACAAAAAATTAATCGCATTAGCGTTAGCAGGAACATTCGCATTTGCAGGATGTGGAAACAATGCAGAAACAAAAGAAGCTGAACCAACAACAGATACAACTGTTACAGAACCAGCAGTAGACGAAGCTACAGACGCAAAAGAAGCTGAAGACAAAGCTGACGAAGCTGAAAACAAAGCAGAAGAAGCAGCTGACGAAGCTAAAGAAGCTGAAGAAAATGCTGATGAAGCAGCAACAGAAGCTGAAGAAGAAGCTACAGAAAAAACAAATAACTAATAAGATTAATAATCAAAAAGATGGGCTTGATAGTCCATCTTTTTTTGTGATATTTTGCAAAGAAAAACCCTAAGTTTATCAAAACTTAGGGTCTTTTTTATTAAGAATTTTAGAAATAATTCTTACTCTTCTTCATCTTCTTTTTTCTTTTTACTAGCAAATAATCCTATCAAGCTAGCTGCAAGTGTAGCAGTAACTTTAGCAGATCCTCCTATACCTGTTTTTGGATTAGTGGTAGACTTTGTAATTTTTTCATTATCAATTTTTTCCACGCTATTTGGAACTTTTACCCCATCTATAGCTTGGTCTTCGGAGTATCTTTTTTCCTTTACATTTGCTATATCATCATCTGAAGACTCTCTATTTTCTTTTGTATTAGCTATATCTGTATCAGAAGATTCTATATCCTCTTTCTCAGAGTCTATAGGCTCATCAGATGGTTTTAAATCTGTTATTTCATCATCAGTATTTGATGGTTCATTAACATTTTCTGTTGATTCATCATCAACATTATCAATAGTATTGTCATTATCTACAATATCATCATCATCGTCTAATTCTGGATCAGAAGATGGTTGGTTAGGCTGTTCAACAATTGGATTTGATGGCTCTACTGGTCTTGTAGGTTCATCAATGATGTTATCATCACTAGAATCTGGGTTAGGCGATGGTATTGGATTTGGTATAGGTCTTGGACTTGGTGTATTATTGTCCTCTATTTTTTTAGTACCTATTCTTACAATACGAGGTTTTGGAGCTTTAGTTATTTGCTCACTTACCTTATCACCTGTAGTAGTAATTGTTCTTATGCCCTCTTCACCTTCTTGTAATACAACTTGCTTACCCTCAGGCAATGTATTGTCATAAATTACAGTTGTTTCAAAAGGTATCTTTTCAGTTCTAATTGTAGTCTCTGGTTTATCATTGCCAGGAGTTTTCTTAGTACCTACTCTTACAATTCTCTTAATAGGTTCTTTTGTGACTACACTTGTAACATTTGGCTCACTTGATACCCCATCTTTTATATTAACAGCTGTTGTTATTGTTTGCTCACCTTTTTGTCCAGCTTGTTCTTCAATAACTTTTCCAGCTTCGATTGTATCATCTTGAATGATTTCTGTATCGAAAGGAATTTCAACTATTGTTGTACTTACCACATCCTTTGATTCTCCCTTTTGAGTTTCAGGAGTTTTTGGTGACTCAGGACATTTTGTTCCAATTCTAATAACTTTATCAATTTTTTCTTGGATATGCTGTGTATTTGTTTTCTTAGCTTCGCCAACTGCTTTGCCATTTTCTACTGTAGTTGTATAAGTTACTTTATCTATACCATTTTGTCCTTCAGTATCTACAACTTCTTTACCTTTTTCTAAGGTATCATCATAGATTATTTTTACTTCAAATGGTGTTATTTCTTCAACTACTGTATCAATTGCTGTTTTTTGATCCGGACATTTTGTACCAACAGTTATAATTTGTTTTGTTGGCCCGGTTTCACTAACTTTAACAGCTGGATTTTCTTGAGTTACTCCATTTATAACAGTTGCTACTATAGTTTTGGTTTCAATTCCATTTTTTCCTTCTTGAGTAACTTTAGATGTACCTTTTTCCATAGTATCATCATATACTATTTCAGTTTCAAATGGTTTTACTGTTTCTGTAATAGTAGTCACTGTGTCAGTTCTCATTGTACCAACTTTTATTTTTTTAGCTTTAGGTTCAGTAGTTACTTCATTTTGGATAATTTCTGCATCACCCGCTATACCTTCTTTAATTGGTACTTTAAAAGTAATAGTACGTGTTCCAACTTCACCATCTTCAACAACACTTTCAGTGCCAGCTGGTAGAGTATTGTCATAGATGATTTCAGTAGTATATGGAACTTCTACTTCTATAGTCTTTTCAACATCTTTAGTTTCGCCTGGCGCAGTTTTTGTACCAACTCTAACAATTTGTTTTGTTGGACTTACTGTAGTTTTTTCATCCTTTGTAGTTACTATTTGACCATTTTCATATCTATGAGTGATTGTGGTTACTTTTTCACCAGCTACTCCACCACTAACACTTTTTTCATTTAGTGGCATGGTATTATCAAAGATGACTTCTGTTTCAAACGGAACTTTTTCAGTTACTTTTTCTTCGATTGGTTTTGTACCAACTTCTATAATTCTTGGTTTAGCTTCTTTTGTAATTTCAGTTGAAATAACTGGAGCTTTTGCTACACCATTTTCTACATCCACAGTAGTTTTAATTGTAGTTTCACCGTTTTCACCATTTTCAAGTACTTTGCTAGAACCAACTTGCATTTTTTCATTTTCCCTAATAATAGTAGTGTAAGGAATTTCTTCAGTTTTAGTTGTTTCTAGGCTTTGAGCAGGTATTTCTTTAAGTTTTGTACCAACTTTTACTACTTGAACTACTGGTTCTTTTGTAACTTTTTCATCAGTAGAAGTTTTAGATTCTCCATCTACGATAGTAGTAGATGTTGTAGTAGTTTTAGAACCAAACTCTCCAGGAGTTTCTATTCTAGTTTCTCCTACTGGAAGGTTAGGATCTTCTTCATATCTAGTTTCAAATGGAATATTTTCTGTAATTACATTCGTATTAGACACATAGTTAGAAGAGTCATCTCTTGTACCTACTCTAATTACTTCATCTACTGCTTTTTTAATATCTTCAGTTTTAATTACTGGATCTCCAGCTACACCATCTTTTACTGGAACAGTAACTGTTATCTTACGCTCTCCATCTTCCCCTTTTGTATCTACTACTTGTTCTCCTGCTTTTAGGTTAGGGTCATAGATAACAGTAGTTTTGTATGGGATTATAGTAGTTTCGCTACCAATTACGTCAGTAGTTTGTCGATCTATCTTTGTACCAACTCTTACTATGCGTTTTACTGGCTCTTTTGTAGTTTCTTCATTTTTATCAGTTGATTCTGTACCATTTACGATAGTAGTCGTAGTTGTAGTAGTTTTTTCGCCTAGCTCGCCTTCTTGTTTTACTTCAATTTTTCCAGCTTCTAGCTCGTCTGTATATTCATATTCTATTTTGAATGGAATATTTTCTTTTACTACTTCAGTGTTAGTTTTTTCTGATTTTGTACCAACTCTGATAATTTGTTTTACTGGCTCTTTAGTAATTTCTTCTGTTGCCTTGTGGCTAGTAACTTCTCCATTTTTAGCTTCTGCTTTATATGTTACATCTTTTGAACCATTTTGACCTTGTTGTTTTATTTCTGTTTTACCAGCTTCTAATGCTGAATCTTCAATATATTCTGTCTCAAATGGAACTGGTTGAGTTACTACAAATTCTTGTGTTCCTTCTAGGTCTTTTGTACCTACATATATAATCTGTTTAGCTGGTGTAACTTTTTTATCTTCTCTAGTTATCAATTCTCCAGTAGCAGGATCGTATTTTGTAGTTACAACATTTTCTACTTTTCCTGGAATTAGCTCACCAGTTCTAGACTTACCTAAATCAAGGTTTGGATCATCTTTGATTTCTACTTCTACGCCTACTTGAGTGCTTACATCTTTTTCTACTGGATCGACTGGTTTTGTACCAATTTCTATAATTTGGTTTTGAGCTTCTACTCTTTCTGATTCAGTTTTTGTAAGTTCTCCAGTAGTTTCACCATTTTTGATGTTTTGTTTATAAGTTATCTTATAAGATCCGTCAGTTCCCTCTTGGATAGTGTTTCTTTTACCTACTGGTAGGTCAGGATTTTCTTTGATTTCCACCTTGTAAGGGATAGTAAAGTCTTCAGTATGAGTCACAACTCCTGTAAAATCTTTGTTACCAACTTTTATAATAGCATCTACTGGAGCTTCTTCTGTTACTTTAGGATCTCCAACTACTTTAGAGTTTTCTATTGTCCATTCAGTAGTTCTCTTACCATCTTTACCTTCTTGAGTGATTTTGTATTCACCAGCTGGAATAGCTGGGTCATATTCTACTTTGTAATCAAATGGAATAGCTTCTTCGTGTTTTTTAGTCCCCTCAGTTAGTGAACCTACTCTTATAATCTCATTTTTCACTTCTGATACGGTATTCCAGTCAGAGTATGATTTTTTAGCTACATCTCCATTTGTGAAGTTTTGAGTTATTGTACGTTCTTTTACTCCATTTACACCTACTTGGTCAGTTACTGTTTCCCCAGCTTTTAGTGTAGGGTCATGTATGATTTCAGTTTTAAATGGTGTAAGTTCTGTCTCTTTATGCTCAAATGTTCCAGTGTAGTCTTTAGTACCTACAATGATTTCTTGTTTAGCATTTGTAACAGTTTCTTCTGTTGTGGTTTCAATCTTGCCAGTTTCTGGATTGTACTCATTTTTTATGATTGTCTCTACTTTACCAGGTGTGAACGCGCCTTTTTCAGCAGTACCTCGTTCTTTGGTTGGGTCATAAGTGTATCTGATATCTACCGGCACATCTCCACTTGTAGCTGTATCTTCACTATTTACTGGAGCAGTACCAACATGGATCACTTCTTCTACAGGAGCTTTTGTAGTATCTTTTACTATCTCTTCAGATTTTAGTTCACCATCAGCTGCACCATTTTTGATAGCTTGGGTGTATCTAGTAGTTTTTGAGCCAGCTTCACCCTTTGTTTCTACCCTGCTAGTACCAGGTGCCATAGTTTGATCTTCTACTATTTTTACAGTAAATGGAATTTCTTCAGTTACTTCATGAGTTACTTCTCCAGTAAAGTCAGCTGATCCAACTTCTATGATTTGATTCTTAGATTCTGTAATAGTTTTACCTTCAGCAGTGTCTGTTACTTTTGAATTTTCTATTGTAAGAATCTTTTCTTTTTCTCCAACTACACCATCTTGGATAACTTTGTATTCACCTTTTTTAAGTGCAGGATTTTTTCTAACTTCTACCTCAAATGGTACTTTTTCAGTTACAGTTTCTGTACCATTTGTCATTCCACCTACTTTTACTACTCTATTAGTAGGTTCTGTTACTACTTCTTCAGTCATCTTAGCTGACTTAGTCGCTGGGTCATATGATGTAACTACTTTATTTTCACCATTTTTACCAGCAGTTTCTTCTTTAATTTCTCCAGCTTCTAGAGTGTCATCATATTTATATTCTGTGTTAAATGGTATCTCTACAGTTTCTTCAATAGGTTTTGTACCGATTTCTACTACTTCATCTACTGGTTTTTTAGTTATATTTTCTGTAGATGTAATAGTTTTTCCATCTTGAGAGTCTATCGCACCATTTCTAACTGGTAGTGTATAAGTTACTTCTTTTGTACCGACTTCACCTGGAGTAGTTACTTTAGTTGTTCCAACTGCTAGGTCTGGGTTTTCTTTAGTGATTACCTTATATGGAATTTCTTCCTTATCTTTGTGGGTAACATCACCAGTAAAGTCCTTGCTACCTACTCTGATAATACCTTGTACTGGGTCAGTAGTTTCTACCTTAGGTTCTCCTACTATTTCAGAGTTTACGATATTCCATGTAGTAGTCTTTGTACCATTTGTACCTGGTTCTATTACGTATTTTTCAGCCTCAAGGTTTTCATCATATTCTACTTTATAATCAAATGGGATGGTCTCTGTAATAGTTTTGGTGTTTTCTGTTTTTGTTCCTACTTTTATAATGTGTGTTGTAGCTTCAGTTAATACTTTCTCATCTACTACAGTAGGAGCACCATCTTTTGTACCATCATTATTATATTTTTGATTATAGGTTACTTCTTTTACACCGTCTTTTCCTTGTTGAACAATTTCTTGTTTACCATTTTCCATGGTTGGATCTTGTTGGATTGTTACAGGATATGATATAGGTTCCTTTTCTGTATATGTTCTCTCATATGGCTTTGTAGCCTTCGTTCTAAACTCTGCATAGGTTTTTCTCGTATAGACAAGTGGATTACCATTTTCATCCTTTAGCTCTGGATCCTCGTAGTAGGCAGTCACTGGTACTTTTAGTGTATATTCCCCATTTACTTCACCTGGAGTTTTTGCAGTAATTTCACCTGATTCTTCATCTATAGTTACTTTCCATAGGTTACCATGGTCATCTTCGTTGAATTTTGAATTCAATACCACTCTATCCGGTGGAACAGTATCTAAATCTCCATCATAGAAAGGTCGGCTAAATATTTCTGTATTTGGCTCATCTACTTTAACATCATATTTTGGAGTATCTATTACTTCTTTATCTACTCTAAAACTAAGGTTAAAGTTTTTTTCTGAACCATTTGAAAATTTGAAGTTTACAGGTAAAGAGGTCTCGTCACCTTTTTCAGCATTTCTAGGTGGTGTCACTATGATGTTTTTCTCATCAAGTTCTATTTTCCAGTCATTACGAGTCTTATAAGTTGTATCATTAACTTTAATAAGTGTACTGGTATCAACTTCTCTTTCAGCGATCTCATCATCTATAGCAGCATCAAGATCTGATTTTAGTTCAGAGTTATAGGCATTGTATTTTTCTTCTATAGTCGTCGGTTTACCAGCTGTGACTTTAGTAACCTTATCGGTGTTGTCTTTTCCATCTTTCCAGTGAGTTACGTCATAGTTTGACTGGTCATCTAATGAGATTTCAAACCTACCTAGTGTGTTGAAGTTATCATATCTTACCCTATCATAGGTATTTACTGTGACAGATTCTGTTTTTGTATCTGTGCCCGCCTCATTAGCAGGTTCATTAGTTACAGTCTTTGATCCTGATTCTACATCAGGAGCATCTTCAGGAGCATCTAATCCAGAATCTATTATATAGTCTTTATAAAGGGTTGATATTTCTTCATCTGTTCTAGGTCTAATAAATAGTTCTACTTCTAGGTCTTTATAATCTTTTAGGTCTCCATTAAAAACAGAGTTTTGATCTTTTATAGCTCCTTCTGGTAGCTTTAGCTTGACAGATTTGCCATCATAAAACACTCTTACATCGTCTAGCTCCTTACCAGCTCTTGTATAAACCCTACCTGTAATACGGTTTGAATTATCTTCTAACAGGTTGTCATCACTGTCATAAGCATACAAGTTATCTATGGTAATACCTGTGTCGTATACACCCTTCTCTATACCACGATTTGGAGATTCTTCAGTAACAGGTATATCGTTTAGCTTGTCATTTCCATTTACTGAACTTTTGTTTACACTAATGATATCTCCATCATTGTTCTCATTAGGATACGGTATTAGATGGCCATAAACATTGGTGCTTGCCCCAAACTGACTTGCATTTTCTGGCGGCGGAGTTGTGTATCTACCAGATATTGCAAAAATAGTTTCGCCTTTTCTTTCATTGATAGTTTTTAAATCTTCCGGCGTCATAGTATAGTTCAAATTCAACAGTCTTCTTCCTGATGGACTCACATTTAGATCACTAGTCGGCTCAAAGTTAACAGCATCCTCTTTTCCAGCTAGTTTATCTCCTTTAGATTTGAATTTAATTGAACTTTGATCTAATACACCTGTTGTAAAGTCAAAACTATCATTGTAGTACAGATCATCAATGGCCCTATTAGTAGTGTCGACTCTAATCGCAATCTCAAAGTAACCTTTATCCTTATATTTTGGGTTAGCTTTAACTAGACGATAGCTTATTGCATCATCTACTTTCTTATAGCCATCAGGAACTTGTGAATTTAAATTGTAGGCTTTTGCATCTTCTACTTTCTCTTCACTATCTTTTACAGATTCACCAGGTGCTATTTCTGCTCCTTCTTCTGTAAGTGGGGAATCTCCTGCAGCAAAAGTTTGCTTTTTAGGAGGCTCTGTGCCTTCAGTTGATTCTGAAAGTTCAGCATTTTCTTTAGTTTGTGGTGTATCGCTAGATTCACTGCTGTCATTTGCAGGTTTATCCCCTGTAGGTGTTTCTTCTGGGCTATATCCTGCTTCTGGATTTCTAGTAGGTTCATCACCAGCTGGTGTTTCTTGTGGTGATTGGCTTTGTGTTTCATTATTTTCAGTTGCTGTCGCATCTTCGTCAGCATCAGCATCTGGGTTTGCTTTGTCAGCTTCTAGTTTTTCTTCAGTACTTTTTTCTTCTGCACTAGTATCTACAGCCTCAGAATTTTCTGTATTTTCAGTGTTTGTTGGGCTTTCATCATTTGTTTGTGCAGGTGATTGGTCATCTGTTTTACTAGTTTCTGCGCTGTATGTAGCTTCTGTATTAGCTACATCGTTATTACTTGCAGTTTCTTCTGCAGCCGGTGTATTTTCTTCTTTTTGAGTAGCTTCATTTTGTTCTAAACTTTCAGGCTCAGATTGTTCTTCTGATGTTTCTCCTACTGGAGTTTCTGATTGAGTTTTTTCTTCTGTTAGTCCAGTTTCTGCTTCTGTTGGAGTTTCGGTAGCATTATTAGAATCATTAATAGAAGCATCAATAGAAGCATCTGTTGCTACATTTGCTTTGTCTTCCTCTGTTTTTTCTGCATCACTTGCTTGTGATTCATCCTTGCTAGTTTTTTCTGTTTCTACATCTGTTACGACTGGTTGTAAATACTCTTCGCCAGCTGCATCTGCTATGGATTTGTTTTCATTGATGGTATCAACTACGCTTTCTTTTGCAGCTAGGGCATCGGGGCCTGCTGTTAGCATTACTGCTCCAAGCATAGTAGATGACAAACCAATTATGAATTTATTTTTCTTTTTTGCTTTGTTAGTAGACATATTATCACCTTTCTTACTATATTTTGATTTTCTAACTTTCTTTAATTTTCAATGTTTTGAGCTAGTTTTAGCTTTTTGTACATTATAGGGTAATAATTAGAATCATTATACTTCTTTTTATCAAAAATTCATAATTTCTATACAATTTTTTTGTAGTATACTTTAGCAATTAAAAAAACTAGAACAAAGGGTTCTAGTTTTTAATTTATCTTTCACTTATATCTTTATCTATTTGGTCGTCCAAAAGTCCTACATCTTCTTTTAGTTCATTTTCTAAGTTGCCCTCTGCATTGTAATCATTAGAAAAATCATTACCTTGCATACCGATGTCTTGTCTGATTTGATCTTCTAAGTCATTATGAAAATCTGACTCTTCGTTAATACCTGTTCCATGTTGGAGGTCTGTTATTACTCTACCGAGTCTTTCACTTTCTTTTACGTTTTCGTCTTCTTGCCTTAGCCTATCATCTTCTAATCTTTTGTCTGACATTTTCGACTCCTTGAATTAGTTGTCAGGATTTTCGTATCCTTTTTTAACTATTTTTTCACCTTTGCAAGTATTGATTCTTTGGCCTTCGAATTCTACAATACCACAGTTTTCACCGTTACTCATTGGTACGTCTTCTACGATTGACTCTTGATATTCTTTAATCTTTTCAATCTCTTCATTTGTTTTTTCGTAGTTTGCTTTGTCTTCTTTTTCTAGGTCGTCTGCTTCGTATGCTAATTTTTCTTTATTGTTTTCCATATTGATGCTCCTTTATTTCTTTTATAGAATATACCCCTATTTTTGTATTTTAAAAGACCCCTTAGGGGTCTTTTTTTTTAGTGGGTTGCTCCGCCTGTGACGCTTAAGTCTTCTTTGTCGTTATATTTTACTATTGCACGGATTGCTGCATTTAGTCCTTTTACAATATCTTCAAGGCTCATTGATGCAGTATCTTTTTTATCTACTACTTGTTCTGTTAAAAACGGAACGTGGATAAATCCAGCTTTTATGTCTCCATATTTTTCAGCTAAGTATAAATCTTGGTACATAATGTGGTTACATACGAATGTTCCTGCTGTGTTTGATACACTTGCTGGTAGATTTTCTTTTTTGATTTCTTCTACCATGGCTTTGATTGGTAGGGTTGAGAAATATGCTGGTGCTCCGTCTTCTCTGATAACTACATCGATTGGTTGGTTACCTTCGTTGTCCTCTATACGAGCGTCATCTTGGTTTATTGCAACTCTTTCTACTGCAATACCATATCTACCACCTGCTTGGCCGATTGATAAAACTACATCTGGCTTTACTTCTTTGATTTTTTCTTCAACAACGTCTGCAGCTTTATGAAATACTGTTGGTATTTCAAGTTTAATTATTTCTGCTCCCTCGATATTGTCATCTATTCTTTTTACTGATTCTATAGCTGGATTTGTTGGTTCTCCACCAAATGGGTCAAATCCTGTTACTAAAATTTTCATAAATTCCTCCTAAAATGCCCAAAATCTCATTAATAGTATGTGGGCTATGATCATAAGTATTGAAAATGGAGCTTGTTCTTTTATTACCCCATTTCCATCTTTCATTTCTAATAATCCTACTGGAAGTACGTTAAAGTTACCAGCCATAGGTGTCATAAGTGTACCACAATATCCTGCTGTCATGGCTAGTGCTGCCGCAATTGCTGGGTCTGCTCCTTGGGCTATTACAAATGGAACACCAATTCCTGCAGTGATTACTGTAAAGGCTGCAAAGGCATTGCCCATAATTGCTGTAAATATTACCATACCTAGTACATAAGCTATAGATCCTGTCCATGGATTTACTGTTGGTATCATACCACCTATTATAGATGCGATAACATCACCAACACCTGCTGCTGCAAAGATAGCTCCTAGGGCTGCTAAAAGCTGTGGTAAAATTGCAACTGCCCCTACTTGTTGAACCATTCTATCAGATTGTTTCATCATATCACCAAAGCCTGATTTTGTCATAACCATTACAACAATAATTGCAACTATTGCTGTAAAACCAAGGATAGATGATGAAGAATCTGGGATAAGTTTTGCAAGGATAATTGCAAGTACTGCCATAACTATAACTGGGATAAATATTTTGTTTCCAAGTCTGTCTGAACCTTCTACTTCTACTCTTTGATCATTAACGATGGCACCTTTTACCATAATTCCATTCATCAGTGAAATAATTCCGATGATTACTACTAATATTCCAGAAATAATGGAAGGAATTAATTTTCCAAAGGTAAAAAGTGTACCTAGGACAAGCCAGAACAATACTGTTGTAAATTTCTTTTCATTATCTTCTGATATTGCTACCCTAAATGCTGTAAAGAAAAATTGTAGGCCTATTAACACAAATATAAACTCTAAGAACATTGGGAAAAAGTCTGCTGTTGGAATTCCAAATATTGTTTGCATTATTTAGCCTCCTTTAATTTTCTATCATCAATTATATTTTTAATAACTCCAAGTACTAAACAAATTATAGCAATTGGTAGTGATTTTGATGCAATGTCTGCATTTGTCACTGGATAACCTAATGATTCCATTTGACCGGTAATTAAAAGTACACCACCTGCACCAATAAAAGTATTTTGAGCAAAAAAGTTACCAAAGTTTTCCATGGATGTAGCACGTGCTTTTAATTTTTCGCTTTGTTCTGGAGTTAACTTTCCATTTTGTTTTTCTACTGCTGCTTCTGCCATTGGGAAAATGATTGGTCTTACAAATTGTACTAGACCATAGATTCTCATAGATAAGAATCCTGCTAGTTCCCTAAAGACTAAGTAAACGCTGAATAAAGCACCCGATGATAGATTCTCACGTTTTTTAACTAATTTTTCTGCTGATTGCTTTAAACCAAATTGTTCAGATAAACCAATTACTGGTAGGGTTATGATAAATAGAGTTACTATTCTTTGATTTACAAAATTTTCGCCAAGTATGGTTAGAAATTCTGGGATAGAAATTCCAGCAACCATAGCTGTGACAAATCCTGATAATATAACTGTAAATACGATATTTAATTTGAAAATAAATCCAAGTACAATTATCAGAATACCTATAAGTTTTAAATATTCCATATAAATCCTCCTATTGAATATTGTATAATAATAAAATATTTTTTATAAAAAGTCAATGTAATGTATGTTAAATAATGCTAAAATACTTACAAAATAAAAAGACTAAAACTATCTTTTTTTACTTTTTAAGTTTATCTATCCATTCTTTTTTGATGGCATTCATTTCTTTTTCTACTTGATCGCCTAACTCTTCCAATTCTTGCTCAGTAAATAATTTCTTAGCTACTTTTGCAAATTCTTCTTCCTCTTCATCCATGTGGTGGGTACCTACTTCTTCAAGTACACTAAATTTTGCATCCCATGTTTCATTATCAAAGGGAGTATTATTTAAAACTCCTAATTGAAACATGATTAAAGAATGTTCTTCTGGCATTTCTAATGTTGTGTCTTTATCATCTTGTTTTTCACATTTTTCTAGTGCTTTTGGAAAAATTACTTTTTCTTCAGCCTCGTGGTGGCCTGCTAAAAGTGCATATACTTCATAAAAGGCATTTTCTTTTGTCTTAGCTGTAGAAGACTTCACCTTTTCGATTAAATCCTTTACTTCTTTGTGAATATTTTCGTTTAATTGTATATAATTCATTATGAACTCCTTATTTTATATTCATTATTTATTATATAAAACTCAGCGACTTATAGCAATTGATTTTCTGGGTATAATGATTTTAAGGAGAAAATATGGAATACAAATTAATAAGCGGGAATGAACTGGAAAATAATTTAGAAAAATATTTTATAATAGATGTTAGGACTAGAGAAGAATATGATAATGGCCACGTGCCGGGATCTATAAATATTCCCTATGATGAAATTTTGGAAAATATTGATAAAATAAAAGCCGAAAAGCCTCTAGTCCTTTATTGTGGATCAACTAGGCGAAGTGAATTTGCTGCTGATTTGCTAACACATGCTAACTTTTCTGATATAACAATCGCCCCAGGTGTCAGACTATATGATTATAAAATGGTAAGATAAAACTCGTAGCCCTAGCTAGGAGTTTTTTAATTATTTAAAAAATTTAAAATTTCTTGATAAACTATGTCATTATCTTTTTCATTTAAGATTTCATGTTGCATGTGATCATATTCTTTATAGCTTATATTTTCATAGCCAATTTTTTTTAGGGTACTAATTGAATCCTCTATCCCTTGGCTAGCCCCTGTTACTATATCATCTGCTCCAGTTGCTGAGTGAATTTTTAATCTTGGGTTTTTAAATTGATAGTTAGAGACTTTGTTCATCTTGTTATTAAGATCAATAATTACTACAACAGCTCTTTCTAAAAACTGAAAGATTCTAAAACTATCATTTCTTTTTTCTATAACATTATCCATATTATATGATATCCAAGTATCATCTCCATCCCCTGGCAAAAGTGGGGTAAGAACTGCTGGTTGGTATTCTCCAAAATAAAAGCTTATTATATTTCCTAAAAATACACCAAAAGGAGCTATCTTATTATGCTCGACTGTACCTATTAGAACTAATTTTTCTATAGTATCATCATAATTTTGTAAGTACATGCGAGCTATCATAGATCCCATAGAGTGACCTATCATATAAATAGGTAAATCCGGATACTTATTATTTATAAATGAATTTACTACATAGGTATCATCAATTAGTTCTTCAGATAATCTCATATAGCCATTAGGATATTTTTCTGAAATACTTTTGCCATGTCCCCTATGGTCGTGGGCAATAACTGTGTATCCATTATCTACTAAAAATTTTATAAAATCTAAATAATTGTAAGAATGCTCGGCCATACCATGGACAATTTGTACAATTCCCTTTGAATTTTCATTTTCATATAATCTTACGAAAATATCATGACCGTCTGTATTTGTAATGTACATTTCACTATGGTCATCGAAAGTTTGTTTTAGCTTTACAAACCACTTACTACCATTTTTTATTCTTTTGTAGTGTTCTGTTTTTTTTAAATAGTGAACTTGTGGTAGAAATAAAACGATTATTATAAGTGGAAGCAACCATGAGTTCATAACTAATCCTCCAATTTTTCTACATTTATAGCAGAAGGACCGCGTGGCTGGTCTATAATTTCAAAAGATACCTTGTCACCTTCAGATAGTCTCTTGTAATCTTCATCAGATATTATGCTAGAAAAATGCACAAAATAATCTGTCTGGTCTGCATTTATAAAACCATATCCTTTTTTATTATCAAAAAATTTTACAATTCCTTCTGCCATTAATTTTCCTTTACTGCACTAAATAAAATTCGTAAACTATCTGCTTTAACCGGACCAAAATCATCTTCATCATAGGTTTTTATATCATGAAAGCCAGCTTCTTTTACTTTTTGACTTACTTGATCTACAGTATACACTCGTTCCAACTGATATTCGTAAATCCTATCATAGGAACCATCTTTATTTTCTACAAAAAAGTTCAAATGCATATCTATCAAATCATCTTCATAAAAGTTGTCCCAAGTATATAAAATATCTTCATACTCATAAACATAACAATTTGAACCAAAAACTTCTTTCATTTTGTATTCTGAATTTATATCAAATACCAAAAGACCACCATCTTTAAGATTTTTATAGCAATTATCAAAAAGTTTTTGAAGCTCTTTTGGATCGGTTACATAATTTATAGAATCAAGTAGGATTACTATCAAATCATATTTATCAGGATTTTCAAACTCGACCATATCGTAATAAATCAAATTTACATTGTCATTATCATATTTTTCAGCAAAAACATTTAGCATATCTGGTGAAATATCCAAGGCATCAATATTCTTAAACTCATCAAAAAAATAATGAGTAAGCATACCAGAGCCTGCAGCAAGCTCTAGCATGTTTTCTCTTTTAATATTGTACTTATCTACAAGATTTAAGATATTTTTCGCATAGCCTTCGTAGTCTAAATCAAAACTTAATTTATCATATATATAAGAAAAATCTTCGTACATTACTTATCCTTGATTTCTTCAAATGATGCCTTTGTTTTTTCTAGTAAGTCTTCATAATTAGAAAGCTTTTCGCGTTCTTCATTTACAACAGCTTCTGGAGCCTTGCTTACGAAGTTTTCGTTATTTAACTTACCACTTGCTCTTTTGATTTCGCTTTCTAATTTTTTTATTTCATCTTTTAAACGTGCGCGTTCTTGTTCGTAATCCATCAAGTCATCCAGGCTCATTAGTACGGAAAATTCATTAAATACTAGATTTACTAGGTTTTCTTTATCTCCATCAAATTCTTCTTTTAGATATATATCCACTTGGTTAGAATTTGCAAGATTTTTAAATTGACCTTTTAGATTTTCTAGTAGATTTTTGTACTCTTCATTTTCTGCAAGGATTATTAAATCTTGTTTGGTTTTTGCCCCTACATTTAGGGTTGCTCTTTGATTTCTGATAGCTGTAATTGCTTCAATAGCTGAGTTTACTGTGGCTTCTTCGCTTATAAATTCAAAATCTTGATTAAATCTTGGCCACTCTTCTACTATTAGCATATCAGCTTTATTTGGTAGGGCTGAGTAGATTTCTTCTGTGATAAATGGCATGAATGGATGAAGTAAGGCTATCATTTTATTTAGTACATATAATAAAACTTTTTTTACATCTGACTTAGCTGCCTGATCATCTGCATTTAATCTTAATTTTGCAAATTCAATGTACCAGTCACAGTATTCTTCCCATATAAAATCTTCTATTCTGCTTGCTGCAAGACCAATTTCATATTTTTCAAGATTTTTTGTAACTTCTTCTATAACATTATTTAAGCGTTTTAAAATCCACTTATCTTCTAAGGCAAAATTTTCTACTTTAGAGAAGTCTAGGTCATCTCCTTCGTCTATATTCATTAAAACAAAACGAGTTGCATTCCATAATTTGTTGGCAAAGTTACGGCTAGCTATGATTCTTTTTTCATCATAACGCATATCATTTCCTGGACTATTTCCAGTAATTAAAGTAAATCTTAGCGCATCTGCTCCGTATTCGTTTACAACATCTATTGGGTCTACACCATTTCCTAAAGACTTACTCATCTTTCTACCTTGTGGATCACGGATAAGTCCTGTAAATAATACGTGGTCAAAAGGAATTTTATCAGTAGTATATAAAGATGCAAATACCATTCTAATAACCCAGAAGAATATGATGTCATAACCTGTTACTAAAATATCTGTTGGGAAAAAATAATCTAATTTTTCATTTTCTACTGGCCAACCAAGGGTTGCAAATGGCCACAAGGCTGATGAAAACCATGTATCAAGTGTATCTTCTTCTTGTCTTACATGAACTCCATTTAGTATGCCATTTTCATCTGGTTCATCTTCTGAAACTATTATTTCTCCATCATCTGTATAGAATACTGGAAGCCTATGTCCCCACCATAATTGACGGGAAATTGTCCAGTCTCTGATATTATTTAGCCAGTTCATATAGGTTTTTCCTAGAGAATCAGGTATTAATTTTAATTCCCCATTTTGATAAACATCTGCCGCCATTTTTGCAAGTTCATCCATTTTTACAAACCATTGTTTAGAAATAAGTGGTTCTATAACAACATTTGTTCTCTCACTGTATCCTACAGCATGGGTTAAAGTTTCAATCTTTTCTAGGTAGCCTTCATCTTCTAATTGTTTTACTAAAAGTTTACGAGCTTCGTATCTATCAAGGCCAGAATATTTTCCATAATCATCTGTAATATGGCCTTTTGTATCTATTACTACACATTGGCCTAGATTGTGGCGTTCTCCAACTTCAAAGTCATTTGGGTCATGGCTTGGAGTGATTTTTACACAACCTGTACCATATTCCATATCTACATATTCATCTTCAATTAAAGGAATTTTTCTTCCAACTACTGGTAAAATTAAATTTTTGCCTATTTTGTCTTTAAATCTAGGATCTTCTGGATTTACTGCAACTGCAAGGTCCCCAAACATAGTTTCTGGACGGGTTGTAGCAATTGTAATATATTCGTCACTATCTTCAAAGAAGTATTTGATGTACCAAAGATTGCCCTCTTTTTCTACATGGTAAACTTCGGCATCTGAGATAGCAGTTTCTGCTTCTGGATCCCAGTTTACAATTCGATTACCTTGGTAAATTAAACCATCATCGTACATTTTTTTGAAAACTCTTTTTACAGCACGGGTTAGGTTTTCATCCATAGTAAAGCTATCATAGTCCCAATCACAAGAAACACCGATAGTTCTAAGTTGTCTTTTGATAGTACCGCCGTATTCTTCTGTCCAAGCCCAGGCTTCTTCTAAGAATTTTTCACGTCCTAATTCTTTTTTTGTATGGCCTTCACTACGAATTTTGCCAACTACCTTTGCTTCTGTAGATATAGATGCGTGGTCTGTTCCTGGTATCCAAAGTGCTTCAAAACCTGCCATTCTTTTGTAACGAATGATAATATCTTGGATTGTATTATTTAAAGCATGTCCTAGGTGTAATTGACCTGTAACATTTGGTGGTGGCATAACTATAGTAAATGGTTTTTTATCCCTGTTTACATCTGCTTTAAAATATCCACCATCTTCCCATTTTTTATAGATTTCTTTTTCAAATCCACTAGGATTATATTTTGTTTCCATTATTTCTCCTTTAAGTTTTCATTTAAAAAAGGTGGCAAGGCCATAGCTCTAGGACGAGTTATCGCGTTACCACCTAAATTCCTTTTAAATTAAAAGACTCTTAATGTACTTATGCGTACCACATTGAAATTATGTAAAAGCAACCTTCAAAAGCTTGTAGCTAAAGATTTGCACCAACCATCTTTTCTCTAAAAGCACTTACAATTTACTCCTCTTTTACAATTTCATATTAATTTTCATTTATCATTATATTACCATAAACTATTTTGTCAAAAATCCTATTTGCATATGAAAACATTTTTACTTATTCTAATATAATATTTATTACAAAATAATCTTTAAATTTATTAATAGTTTTGAATGATTTTTGCCAACAAATTATTTATGAAAATATTTTCATATTCTAAAAATAATGTTATAATGTTGCTAGGGTTAGAGGAGGAAATTTATGGATTTATTTGTTTTTGTAATTTCAGATACGGATGGTGTCGGTATATCGAGGCTAGCGCATAATACTATGGAAAAATTTGAAATACAATACATCGAGAAAACCTTTGCTAATATTAAAGCATTAGAGAATTTATCAGATGTTTTAGATCAAATAGATAGCAATAACGGATATAAAATAATTTTCAACTCTCTAAATGACCCAGATCACAATAAGTTTCTTAAAAATTTTAGCAAAGATAAGGCTATACTTACCATTAATTATGCTAGCTATTCTCTAAATAAAATTTCTGAATTTTTGGGCATAGACCCTGTTGATGGTTTTTCTAATGATGATTTAGACATAGTCCACAATTACAAACGTTTAGATGCCTTAGAATTTGCTATAAAATATGATGATGGTAGGGATTTTAAGGGACTAAAATATTGTGATATTTGTATAATAGGAGTTTCAAGATCATCCAAGACTCCTCTTTCAGTATATCTAGCAAGTATTGGCTATAAAGTCATAAATGTTCCTATTTTGTTAGATGCAAAAGTTCCACGTGAACTTTTTGAAATTGATTCTAGGAAAATTTTTGGCTTGACCCTTGATGCACATAGGCTACAAAAAATCAGAGAAGAAAGACTAAAATCTATTAACCTTTCTTCAGATTCTCATTATTCAGATTTAAAGCGTATCGAAAATGAAATAACCTATGCAAAGGAGCTAATGGAGGATTTGGATTGTACTATAATAGATGTTACATACAAATCAATCGAAGAAACTTCAGAATACATAATCAGCAACATCGAAAATATAAATAGAGAAAGGGAAAAATAATGACCGAAAAATATGTTTATAATTTTAATGAGGGCAACAAAGAAATGAAGGCCCTTTTGGGTGGTAAAGGCGCAAATCTTGCCGAAATGACTACAATGGGTATTTGCGTACCTTATGGTTTTACCGTTACAACTGAAGCATGTACAAGGTTTTATAAGGAAGATCAAAAGTTATGGGATGACTTAAATAACGAAGTTTCAGAACATATCAAAGGCCTTGAAAAAGAAAACGGAAAAACATTTGGATCTACAGATGATCCACTTCTAGTCTCAGTAAGATCAGGAGCGCCTATTTCTATGCCAGGTATGATGGATACCATCTTAAACCTAGGCTTAAATGATGATGCTGTTTTGGGTTTGGCTAAAAAAACTGAAAACGAAAGATTTGCTTATGATTCTTACAGAAGATTTATCCAAATGTTTGCAGATGTTGCAATGGAACTAGATAAAAACAATTTTGAAAAACTATTATCTGCTAAGAAAAAGGATAGGAATGTAGAAAACGATACCGACTTAAATGCAGATGACCTTAAAGAATTGGTAGAAGAATATAAGGCAAAATATAAAGAACTTAAAGGAGAAGATTTCCCACAAGATCCACGTGAGCAATTGGATTTAGCTATATCTGCTGTATTTAAATCATGGGGCAATGACCGTGCCATTCTTTATAGAAAATTAAATGATATTGATGATGCAATGGGTACAGCTGTAAATGTTCAAACCATGGTTTTTGGGAATATGGGAGATACTTCTGGAACTGGTGTAGCATTTTCAAGAAACCCAGCGACTGGAGAAAACAAATTATTTGGTGAATATTTGATAAATGCTCAAGGTGAAGATGTTGTAGCTGGTGTCAGAACTCCACAAGAAATCTCAACACTTAAGGATGCTATGCCAGAAGTTTACCAAGAGTTTTCTTATACTGCAAAAAAACTTGAAGAACACTACAAAGATATGCAGGATATGGAATTTACTATCCAAGAAGGAAAATTATTCTTACTTCAAACAAGAAATGGTAAAAGAACAGCTCATGCTGCAGTAAAAGCTGCCGTAGATATGGTAGATGAAGGATTAATTGATAAAAAAGAAGCTGTTTTAAGAGTAAATCCAAAAGATTTAGATGGTCTACTCCACCCTACTTTTACAGATGAAGCTAAAAAATCAAATGAAGCTGTAGCAAAAGGTCTTGCAGCATCTCCAGGTGCTGCAGTTGGTAAAATTGCCTTTACAGCAAAAGATGCCGCTAATAGAGCAACAGATGGAGAGCAAGTAATACTAGTTCGTGAAGAGACATCTCCAGAAGATCTTGAAGGAATGGTAAAAGCAAACGGTATATTAACAGCTCGTGGAGGTATGACAAGCCATGCAGCAGTAGTAGCTCGTGGTATGGGTAAATGCTGTGTATCAGGTGCAAGTGATATTCATATTGATGAAGATGAAGGCACAATGAGAATTGGCGATAAAGTATATACAAAAGATGATACTATTTCTCTAAATGGTTCTACAGGTGAAGTTTATATCGGAAGTCTAGAGACTCAATCTCCTCAATTAGAAGGAAACTTCGGCAAATTTATGGAATGGGTTGATGAATTTAGAGATATGAAAATCAGAACAAATGCAGATACTCCAAGAGATGTTGAACAAGCCCTAGAATTTGGTGCTGAAGGAATAGGTCTTTGCCGTACAGAACACATGTTCTTTAAAGAAGATAGAATTTTCCAAGTTCGTAAGATGATTTTAGCAAATGATTTAGAAACAAGAAAATCTGCCCTAGAAAAAATCCTACCAATGCAAGAAGATGACTTTTACCAAATCTACACACTTATGGATGATAAACCAGTTACAGTAAGACTTCTAGATCCACCACTTCATGAATTCTTACCAAGAGGTGAAGCTGAAATTAAAGACTTGGCATTAGATCTTAATATAAAACCAGCAAGAGTTAGAGAAAGAATTGCAGAACTGGAAGAAGTAAACCCTATGCTAGGCTTTAGAGGATTAAGACTTGGCGTAAGATATCCAGAAATTTCTAGAATGCAAGCAAGAGCAATCATGCAAGCCGCTATCCATTGCCATGAAGATGGTATAGAAGTTGTACCAGAAATCATGATTCCTTTATCAAGTGATGTAAAAGAATTAAAATATGTAATTGATGAAGTAAATGATGAAATCCAAAAAGTATTCGAAGAAAAAGGAAAAGAAATCAAATACCTTGTAGGTACAATGATAGAAATCCCTAGAGCAGCTATAACAGCTGACGAAATAGCAGAAATCACAGATTTCTTTAGCTTTGGTACAAATGACCTTACACAAATGACATTTGGTCTATCAAGAGATGATGCTGGCAAATTCTTACCTTTATACCTAGAAAAAGATTTATTTGCAAAAGATCCATTCCAAGTATTAGATCAGAAAGGTGTAGGTTTCTTAGTTGAAACAGCTGTAGAAAAAGGTAGATCAGCAAATAAAGATCTACACTTAGGAATTTGTGGAGAACACGGCGGTGAACCAACAACTGTAAAATATTTATATAATGTTGGTTTAGATTATGCATCTTGTTCACCATTTAGAGTACCAATAGCAAAACTAGCTGCTGCTCAAGCTGCTATTGAAAAAAACGATAAGTAAAAAACAAAAATAAAAGGCCTGAATAATATCCAGGTCCTTTTAATTTTTACTTCACTAAATTAAATTATTTTCTTCTAACCACAATTCTATATCAGTTATTATTTTATTCTTTAGTAGTAATTTTCTTTATATAATTTTGAAACTAAAAACCATTACTTAAGCTGATAGCTTTCTTATATTCTTAGATATGATTTCTTATTAGTTTTACAGTTAAAACATTTCCATCAAGTTTTATATCTGAATCATCAACCAAATATCCTATAACTTTTAATTCCTCTTCACTATCAGAGTCCATCAGTACATCGTAATAATCATCGTAGGCTAAAACTCTTGGTATTTTTAATTCGTTTCTTAGCTCTTCTAACTTTAAATGATTAGGGTTTATGATTCCCTCTATAAAAACTTTTGTTGATTTTTTATCTATATCTATGCTAGCATTTATACTTTGAAAATTATTTAGTACAAAGTATTCAACCATTACATTTAAAATTTTTCTAGCTTTATCTCTTTCCTTAATCACGTTCACGCCTTTCTTTTAAATCTCTAAATATCGGCAACAAGACAGCTGCAACAAAAGCTCCTGCTAGGCCATTATTATATAAATTTAGACCACCATGTATCAAACCTGTATTGGTTGCTACAGCTTTATGCAAAAATCCTGCAATAATCCCTGATAAAAATCCAAATTCTCCAGCTAGGGGTGCTATAGTTGTTGAAAATAATCCTGTCAAAACTGCAGTTGTGCTTGATGGTTCATATTTATTTAAATTGCTAGCTAAAAATACCCCCATCATGATTGGCAAAACATTACGTGGATGTTTACCAAATGCAGCAAATCCAATTATAGTAAAAATTCCACCTATTATAGGACCATTGAAAATACCATTACTTAATTTTACAAAAATAATAGCAATAAGACCAGTCAGACCCATATTAATCATCACAAGATTTCTATTTGATTCAATAGTGTAGTCGGTAATTAGCCTACCACTATGGTTTAAAATATCTTTGTATCCACTAAATCCTTTATTTTTAATAAGTCCAATAATTACAAGTCCCAAGCAAAATACAAGTATAAAGGCAAAGGCATATGCATCATTTCCTTCATAAATTACGGATATGCTTGGTATTTCTTTATTAAACATTCTTAATAAACCAGCAAAGACTATTCCTATTACACCTATTGTAAAACCAATATTATAAAGTGAATAACCATCATGAAACTTTACAAAATTTGATGATATTGGAACAATAATTATCCCTATTATTATACCTAATAAAAACCCTAAAATAATTCCTTGAACTAATGTAAAATCCAAACCAAAAATAAATAAGCTTACCAAAGGGCTTATGCCAGTTACAAAACATAAAACATGTATATAATTTGCAATACTTAATTTCTTTATTTTTGCATAAATATAAACGCCAATCATAAGTGGTATAGAGTTTAAGATATTTTTTCCAAAGAAACTAAAACCTGTTAGGGTAAATAAACCTGCTATCAAGGCACCAGTAATGGCTGCTCCACTTTTTTCTGCAATTATAAGAGAAATCAAAAGCATAAAACCAGCGTTCATAAAACTGGCACCTACTCCTCCAATTTGCATATAGTCTGATACTAAGATACTAGGAGAGGTAAGAATTTTCACAAGTCCCTGATAAATTTCAATTGGAGAATCCAAAAATAAGGCAAAAACCATCAATAAAATGCTGAAGATATAAAATTCTAAATACTTAATTTTGCTTAATTTTTTCATATTTCTAAATCTTAACTTGTTTTTTTCTTAATCTTAAATCTTTAATTTCAATTTTGAAAACTTTTGTTATTCCCAAACTTCTTTTAATAGGAATATCAAAATAATCCATCATCTTAGGAGTATATTTTTGACAAATAGCACGCATAGCTTCTATTTTTTGATTATCATCGATTATTTCTTTAGACTCACCTTTAACAATAACAGATTCAAAATTAGTAGTAAAAACAGTATTTACAAACTTACCATGCTTGGAAGGATCTGCTACCATCTGACTGACTTCTTTATTATCATATAGATTAGTAGGGACCTTAACTTCTCCTACAAATGTTAGGTTAACTTTTGAATTTGTATTTAAAAAATCAATTTTTTGACCCTGTTGACCTGTATGAAAATATAAACTATCACCAATCCTTACAACAGAAATTGGTATACCATAAGGTTCATTATCTTTTGCTAAGGAAATAACGGCATATTGGGCATTATCAATTAGCTTATAGGCTTGCTCAATTTTTTCTTTATCGATAAAATCAGTCATAATATCTCCTTTATTTATTACTTATATTTTATCTAATTATAAACGATAAATAAAATATTGACAATGAAAACGTATTAGATTATTATAGTAGTAACTAGTTACTACAAAGGAGAGGTTAATTTGGAAGATTATTTAATAGAAGCAAAACAAATGATTTTTGCAAATATTTTTATATTATCAAATAGGCTTCAAACAGCTTGTGAAAAAATCCAAACAGACATCACAATCAAGCAATGGCTGATGCTAGCTATTGTTTCAGATACGAATAGAAATAGAAATCTAAGCCAGATTGGTAATATGATGGGTTGTTCTAGGCAAAATATTAAGAAATTGGCAAAGCCTTTAGAAGAAAAGGGATATATAAAATTTATAAAAGGATCTAAGAATTCAATAAATATTGATGTTACTGATAATTTTTTTAAATACTCTAATCAAATGACAGCCAAGCATTTAGAAACTTTGACTTTATTATTCAAAGATTTTACTGATGAAGAAATTACTCAATTATTCAATTTGTATATTAAATTGGAAAGTGGGTTAACAAGGGTTGAAGAATACGGAGAAAAATTATATGAAGGGAATTAAAAAAAATATTATGCTTTTTATTGGTATTTTGCTAGTAGTAATTGGGGCTATATTAATTTACTTTAACATTTCCTACTCCCCATTAAAAAATGAATTTAATGACGATTTAGAAAAAATAATGCAAGAGTCAAATATTGATAATAATGTTTTTACTAAAGAAGATTTTGAAAAATATCCTACCGCCATTCAAAAATATATGGAAAAGAATGGATATATAGGTAGTAAAAAAATGAATTATATTAATATTTTCTTCGCAGAGACAGACTTTATTCAAGACCCTGAAAAACCAAAATTAAAAATGGATTATAATCAGTATAATTTTGCTAAAAATCCAGTACGTCTTGCTTACATAAAAAGTTCACTTTTTGGTATACCTTTTGAAGGTTACGATTATATTTATGATGGAAAGGGCGGAATGAAGGGTGTCATTGGTAAAAATATTACTCTTTTTGACCAAAAAGGACCTGTTATGGATGCTGGGGCCTTGTGTACATATCTTGGTGAATCCTTATTTGTTCCTTCAGCTCTGCTTGAAAATGATATTTATTTTGAAGAAATCGACCCCTATAATATAAAGGCAAGTATAAAAAATAATGGCATTACCGTGTCAGGAATATTTACTTTTAATGAAAATTACGAAATGATAAAATTTTATACCGAAGACCGAGCAGCAGTAAAGGATGATGGATCTGTCGATTATATTCCATGGACTGCAAAATGTAGTGATTATGAAAAAAATCAAGATGGAATTAATTTTCCTAAAAAATTGCAAGCTATATGGAATTATCCTGAGGGTGATTTAGTCTACTTTGATGGCAATGTAAAATATTTTGAATACAAATAAAAAAATAAGTCTAAGTTAGACTTATTTTTTATATCCAAGCATTCTCACCTCGCCCCAATAAAAAAGTCCAATTCCACCAGGTCCTATGTGGCTACCGATAGTTGGTCCAATATTTGAAATTCTTATTTTATCATTTAAGTTTGGAAATCTCTGTTCTATTAAATCTTTTAACTGATTGGCTAACTCTACATTGTCTGCTTGAGCAATATAGACGTCATCGTCATAATCTAATCCATTTATAGCATTATTTTCCATTTTGTCTACCAAGGCATTTAATAATTTTTTTCTTGTTCTAATTTTACCAGTAACAATCATCTTGCCTTCATCATCTACTTCGATAATAGGAGAAATATGTAGCATACCTCCAATATTAGCAGCTGTTTTTGAAATTCTTCCTCCTCTAGCAACATATTCTAAATTTTCATTGCTACAATAGCAAATAACGTGGCGTTTATTATCAATAGCCCATTGATATAAACTATCTATATTCATTCCCTCTTTTTTAAGTTCTGAAAGTTTTATTACTAGCATTCCAAAACCAGCTGAAGCCATTATAGCGTCAACTGCATACATTTTTCTATCTGGAAATTCTTCTCTAAGACTATCAAAAGCTGCATTTAAACTGCTAATTTGGCTAGATAATCCAGACGATAGGCAAATATGAATTATATCATTGCCCTCAGCAAGTAAGGGTCTAAAATATTCAATATACGCATTCATGTTAATCATTGATGTTGATGGAGTTGCTCCATTCCTCATATTTTCATAAAATTCTTTCATATCTAAACTTTGGCCAAAGTCATCTAAGTAGGCTGTATCGTTTAACTGATAATTGGATTTTATTATGCTAACATCAAGTTCATTTACAAAATCAACATCTAGGTCAATAGTTGATTCTGCGCTTAAAATATAATCTGTCATGAAATCCTCCTTCAGTTTAGTCGAATAATTAATATTTTATCATATCTAATATTTAAGTCTATAAGACTTATTAAAACTCTAAAATCATAACTTTCTAGATTTGTTCATATCAATTATAACCGCAATTATAATTGACATTACTGAACCAACAATGGCTCCTATAGCCGGTGTCATTACAATCATACAAATTAATGTTATTATTATCGTATACAAGGGTTTTAATCCAATGCTTTTTCCTAAAAGTAAGGGCAGCAATAATTGTTTTATTAAAAAAGTTATTACAAAGACTATTATCAAGATTAAAGCCAAGTGAGGATTCCCCATAAAATATGTAATAATTGACCAAGGAATTAAAATAATACCACTTCCTAAAACTGGTAGTAGATCAACTATTGCAATAAATATTGCCACCAATCCATAATAAGGCACATCTCCAATCTTTAAACCAATTAGCAATACAATAAAGCTTATGGCTGCAGAAATTATTGATGCCTTCAAAAATTCCTTAAGGCCTATGCCTGTTTTTCTTAAAAATTCTTTAAGCATATCCATACTATTCTCCGAGTTCTAACAATAAATCTTTTCTAGCTAGATTTTTATTAAATAAAATTGGCCCAATCTCTATTATAAAATAGTCCTCGTCTATTTTTGGATCTGGATAATTCCTAGCTAAAGTTATTTTTTCATTTAAAATATTTTCTATTATGTCCTTACTATACTTACCCATTACAATGTATTGAGCAAAAGGAAATATTATATTATCTTTCTCCAAGTATGGAATAGGTGCTTCAAAGGGTTTTTTAATGTCTATCCCCCATTTATTTAAAATATGTGACAAATCATGGTATTGATTTTCAATATTTTCTATATAAAAACAACAAAATGCACAATCACATAATTCATTATAGTTTTCATAAAATAATTTATTTTTACTCACATTCATATACTTATCATACTAATAAATTTAATTAAAAATGTAAATTTTATTTTACATACAAATGTCTCACAAGTCATGAAAATATTGTATAATATACTTGGATTTAATTTTTAGGAGGAATTATGAAATTAAATAAAATTTTCTCATTAGGTATGACACTAATGACAGCCCTTGCTTTTACAGCTTGTGGAAATAATGCTGATAATCAACCAGCACAAACAGATGAAGCAAACACAAGTGAAACTGCAAGCACAGAAACAACAGAAGAAAATAAAGCTATCGATAAATTAACAGTACAATTTGTACCATCTCGTGAACCAGAGGAAATTATCACAGCTACTGAACCACTAAAAGATATGCTAAAAGAGGAATTATCAAAAGAAGGTTACGAAGTAGAAGATGTAGATATTTCTGTTGGTACATCATACGAAGCGACTGGTGAAGCAATGAGTGCTGGAACAGTTGATGTTGGATTTATCCCAGGTGGAACATATGTAACATATGATGATGGTGTTGAAGCAATTCTTACAGCAACACGTAACGGGCTATCAATCGAATCTGATGATGCAAAAGAATGGAATGATAAAGCGCCAACAGAAAAAGTGGATGATCAAGTAACATTTTACAGGGGTCTAGTATTAGCTGGTCCTTCTGAAAAAGGACAAGAACTTGCTGCAAAAATAAATAATGGTGAAAAATTATCTTGGGAAGACCTTGACTCTGCAAACTGGGCAGTAATGGGACCTACTTCTCCAGCTGGATACCTATATCCATCACTTTGGTTAAAAAATAATTATGAACACACAATCTCTGAACTATCAAATGCAGTTCAAGCAGACTCTTACCCATCTTCATTTGCAAGACTTGCTACAGGTCAAATCGATGTTCTTGTAACATATGGTGATGCAAGAATGGACTTTGTTGATCAATGGCAAAGCGAATTTGGTGGCAAAAATGATATTTTCACAGATGTTCAAGTAATTGGTGTAACAGATAAAATGATGAATGATACAATCTCAGTATCAGAATCAAGCGAAAAAATGACACCAGAGCTTATTGAAGCCTTACAAAATGCATTTATCAACATTGGTAACACAGATGAAGGTAAAGAAGTAATTGCTATTTATACTCACAATGGATATGAAAAAGCAAATCCGGCTGACTATGATTCAGAACGTGAAGTACAAAAAATGGCAAGAGATGCTAACTAAGAACATATAAAATAAAAACTAAAAAGGCCTATGCCCTAAGGGGTTTTAGGTCTTATTTTTAATGAAGGAATTATAATGATAGAATTTAAAAATGTATCAAAAACTTATGACGGTGGATTTTTAGCACTTAAAGACATAGATCTAACAATTCCTGATGGAGAGTTTGTATCTATAATTGGATCATCAGGGGCTGGTAAATCTACTCTTATACGTACAATTAATAAAATGCACGAGATTTCTAGCGGACAATTAGTTGTAGATGGAAAAGATGTATCGAAGTTAAATGGCCAGGCACTAAGGGATTACAGACGAACAATAGGTATGGTTTTTCAAGGTTTTAACCTAGTTGAAAGAACTACTGCCCAAAAAAACGTACTAAATACTTTTGTACCAGACCTAAATTTTTTTCAAAAGTTATTTGGAATTTATAGCAAGGATATGAAAAGAAAAGCTCTAGAAGCCTTGGATAGCGTAGATATTTTGGATAAAGCCTACTCACGTACAGATGCACTTTCTGGTGGACAAAAGCAAAGAGTTGCCCTTGCAAGAACCATTGTTCAAAATCCAAAAATAATCTTGGCAGATGAGCCAATTGCAAGTCTTGACCCAGTATCTAGCCGCCAAGTTATGAACTATTTTAAAAAGCTAAATCGTGAAAATGGTATTACTGTAATTGTAAATATCCATGATGTTGAGACAGCTTTAGAATATTCAGATAGGATTCTAGGAATCAAAAAAGGCCAGCTAGCTTTTGATGGTAAGCCATCTGAAGTAAATGTAGATGTAATTAGAAATATCTATGGCCAAGACCCTAAAAATATTGTTGTGGAGTAAATTATGGATAATATTTTTAAAGCAAAAACAATTACTCTTTCAAATGGAAAAGTAGTTACAGAAAAAAAATCCAATTCTTTGCTTATATCACTTATTCTTTTAGTATTTTTAATCATTGCCCTCAAAGTGACAGGTTTTAATAGCAAAATACTAGCTCGAAATGGTCATAATTTATTAGTTATTTTAAAAGACTTATTTAATCCAGATTGGGATTATTTGCCTAAAGTAATTGGTCCAACTTTTGATACTATAAAAATGTCACTCTTCGGTTCATTTTTAGGAGCATTCTTAGCCTTACCAGTAGCTTTTTTATCAGCTTCAAATATGGTAAATAATAAATTTATAAACTGGCTTTTTAAATTAATATTTACTATTTTAAGGACCCTACCAACCCTTGTTATCGCCCTAATTGCAACATATGTTTTTGGACTAGGAACCCTAGCTGGAACCTTTGCGATTTTTGTATTTTCCTTCGCCTATGTTGGAAAAATAATGTATGAAGAGATAGAAACTCAAGACCTTGGTGCTTATGAAGCAATGATTTCTATGGGCTACACTAGAGCAATGGCTTTTTTTAAGGGAGTAATCCCGTCAATTATGGCAACATACATTTCTACTTCCCTATTTAACTTTGAAGGAAATGTCCGCTACGCTTCAATTTTAGGTTATGTAGGTGCTGGAGGTCTTGGATTGTTGATTAATGAAAATATTGGATGGCGTGATTATAACAGAGTCGGCACAATTTTGTTTGCCCTTGTAATAACTGTCTTTGTGATAGAATTAATTTCTAGAACAATTAGAAAAAGGTTAGCTTAGGAGGATTAAATGGATCAAAAAATTGAAAAAGTTTTAAAGGCTGAGCCAAACTATAGGCTCATACGTACGCTACTAACTATCATTACAATTGCCCTCCTAATTTGGTCATCAGGTGTTATGGATTTTTCAAAAACAAGTTCAAAGGGTGTCGGAATTATAAAATCAATCTTGGGTGGAATTATCCATCCAGATATGAGTCTTCTTACAGATTTTTCTGGAGGTGGACTTTGGTATTTGATTTTTGAGACTGTTTGTATAGCCTTTGTTGGGACATTAATAGGAGCTTTAATATCACTACCCCTGGCATTTTTATCATCTGCAAATATTGTTCCCAGAGTGATTGCTGAAATTTTTAAAATACTTATCTTGTTAATTAGAACAATACCAGCAATTGTCTATGGGCTTATGTTTATTAGAGTTACAGGACCAGGTCCTTTTGCAGGGGTTATGACTATGACTTTTACATCTATTGGTATGCTTACAAAATTATTTCAAGAAACAATTGCAAATATTGATACAGATATACTAGAAGCATTTGAGTCACTTGGAATTAATACTTGGGGCAAAATAAGATTTGGGATTTTGCCACAACTTTTTGCAAGCTTTCTATCTACAATAATTTATAGATTTGATATGAATATCCGTGATGCAACAACACTTGGTTTGGTAGGAGCTGGTGGTATCGGTGCTCCGCTAATATTTGCAATTAATGCCTATAGGTGGAATGAAGTTGGAGTTATATTACTTGCTTTAATGATATTGGTTTTAGTAGTTGAGCTACTTTCTACCAGATTTCGCAAAAAACTTGCTTATGGTATATAGGAGGATTTTATGAAAATAACAATACTTGAAACTAGCGATATCCATGCTTATATTTCAAATAAATCTTTTACCGATGCCAATAAAAGTGAGCTTTTCTCAATGTCAAAGATAAAAACATACATTGACCAAGTGAGAAATGAAAATGAATTTGTGGTCTATATTGACAACGGAGACAATATTCAAGGATCTCCTCTAGGAACTTTTTACCATAACAACAATGATTTAAAAAATCTTGCAAGTGCTTATAATTTACTAAATGCTGATGCAATTGTTCTGGGAAACCATGATTTTAATTATGGAAAGGAATATTTAAAATCTTATATAGATTATTTGGATGCCCCTGTCTTATCAGCAAATACCATACAAAATGATAGTTATCTTGATATTAAACCTTATACAACAAAAACTATCGGAAATCTAAAAATAGGAATTTTGGGTATTACGACCCAGTACATCCCAAATTGGGAAAATCCCAAAAATATACAAGGTTTATCATTTAAATCCGCTATGGAAACTGCTGAGCAATATCTACCAATACTCAGGGATAAAGAAAAATGTGATATTGTAATTGTTTCTTACCATGGTGGTTTTGCAAGAGACTTAGAAACAGGACGTGAATTAACTCCGCAAACAGGAGAAAATGAAGGCTATGATTTGCTTTTCTCAGATTTAAATTTTGATGTATTTTTAACTGGCCATACCCATAAAGAAATATCTGGCATCTATAATGATATTGTAGTTAGCCAACCTGGCTTTGCTGGCGGGAAGATTTCTGAAATTACTCTATATATAGATGAGGGCAAAAACATAATAGATAGAGATGTGAAGTTAGTGGATATGGGAGAAATAATTCCCAATGAAGAATTAGAAAAATTAGTAGAAAATGATCTAGTGGGTGTAAATAAGTACTTAGATCAAAAATGCGGGCAAATATTTCCATCTGCTCTAATAGAGTCTGTACGAGAAGCACAAATTGAGGGCCATCCATATATAAATTTGATAAATCAAATTCAAATGGACTATGCGGATTGTGACATTGCTGCAGTTGCAATATATTCCTCAGAGGCTAAAGGCATCCCAAATGAAGTTACTATGAGAGATATTTTTTTAAATTATAGATTTAACAACACTTTGATGAAAATTGAAGTCAGCGGTAAAGAGTTTAAGGAAATACTAGAATATAATTCTAATTATTTTATGATTGATGATGAAGGCAATCTAGTACAAAATCCCGAATATTTTATTTTTAATTACGACATATATTCTGGCGTGGACTATACTTTTGATTATACAAAAGAAAAAGGCAAACGACTTACTAGTGCTATTTATAGGGGCCATGAAATTACTGATGATGAAACAATAATTTTTGCTACAAATAATTACAGAGCAATTGGAGGAGGAGATTTCCCAGTACTTGATGGGACACAAATAATCTGGGAGTCTACCTTAGAAATGCCTCAATTAATTTTTGATTATATTGCAAAGAAGAAAATAGTAAATATAAAAGATCTGCCTTCTGTAAAAATAATAGGATTTAAAGATATAAAGTAAAAGGACTAGCTAGTTTTAGCTAATCCTTTTTTATTTATAGATTTTTTTATAATGTTATTTTCAGTTTCAAATTTATAAATTTTTACCATCAAACTAATAATACCAATTGTTAATACTATATGACCGATACCAGAAATTCCAGCAATGGCCGCTTGGTTTATAGTTTGTCTGCCTTGGGATACTACTGTAAATATTCCTTTAACAATCATAGCAACAACAGTAATTGTAAGACCAGTCATATAGGTATGGTAAGCTTTTTTTATTGCAAGGATTTTTCTATCATCGTTATTTCTAACTAGCAAGTAGATTCCCATTAAGGCCAAGAATCCAAGAGCCAAGCTATGGGTATGGATAAGGTTTAAATAGTTATATTCATTAAAACTATAAAATTTTGTAAATTCTCTAGAAAATGCTCCAGCTAATAGACCCATAACTAGCATTGTAATGGAACTAGCAAGTATAGATTTTGCTTTAAATTCTCCTATAAAGTATTTAAATCCATACACTACTATAAATAGATACGCCACCGTTTTTGGCATCATCATTGATCCAACTGCAGGGTACTTGTCTGCAAATAGCACTACCGGGATGTAGAATGCAAAACTTAGTAAAATCAACCACCACATATTTTTAAGACCTGGTTTTTCTTTTTGCTTATAAGACCAGATAATTAGTAAAATACCCATTATCAAGAAAGGAATGTTTCTATAAATCCCCCATTGGTATGATTCATTTGATCCTCCCCAATTATTTTGTGGCATTGCTACAAGTATTATTCTTATAATAGCAAGTGCGTAAATTAAAATTTTCTTTTTATAGTCATAGTCTCCACTTTGTTTTCTATAAAAATAATAATATAAAACATAAAAAATTGTCATAGTTATACTTGTAACAAATTTACCCCAAGAAAGGGCTGATGTATGTGCTGCAAGACCTCCGGGACTTAGGTGTGAAACCACTCTTGGTAATAGGTGAAAGCTATCACCAATTCCCAGAACTATGGCCATAATACCAAATAATTTTGCTTCTTTACTATTTTCTAAAAGTAACCTTACTCCCAAGGCTACAACCAAGGCCAAATAGCCTATATCAAATAAACTTTCTCCTAATTGCATTAAAAAATTCCTTCCTTTATCCACCCTATATGGATCTTATACTTTTCTATAAATGTTGGTTTATCCCATTTTTCTCTAAAATTTCGCTCGATGAGGCTATGTACAACCGCCCTAAAAAAATAAATTTTTTCTATATCTATGCCCATAGAATCCGCCCTACTAAAAGCTTTCTTAAAATCCCCATGTGAGCATTCCCAACTTTTATTAAGATTTTCATCCCAATATAAAAACCTATTTTTGTATAAATTATAAACATCTTTGTCAAAAATTATTTCAGCAATATCTTCACCAAATTCATTCAAAGATTTGTAAATATCACCATTATTATTTTTCAAAGTTGCCATAAAAAGCAAATGTATATCACGAGTATTTTTATCAAGTATATAAAAATAACTATCCTCAAGATCTTCAAAATATTGGTAAAAACTACCACGAGCTATGCCAATTTTCTCAACTATTGATTTTACATTTACTTCAGCAAATGGTTTATGAGAAAACTCCTCAAGTAATACTTTAGTAACTTTTTGCTTTTTTTCCTGGTCTAGATTATAAAAAGTATCTTTAGGCAAATTATCCTCCTCTTATGACACCGTGTCACTTTTTATTATAGATGACACAGTGTCATTTGTCAATTAAAAAAAGGCCTATGCCTTTTTATTTTTATCTTCTTGTTTAGAAGTCAATAAACCTCCAACCACTCCCAAGATAATTCCTATTCCAATACCTAGTGGAATATTTCCTCGAGCCGAACCAACTCCTGCCCCAAGTGCTATCCCTACAGCTACCCAAGTTGCCATTTTGCTATTCATAAGATCCTCCTAAATTTATATATCTTTTTTAAAACAAATTATTCTATTGGCCTCACTAAAGCCAACAGCCAAATGTGGCATATCTTTCGAATCTCTGATATAGGATTCTGTAGATTCAGGCATCCCAAACCACTCAGGTAAATCGTAAAGTACTTCTCTTGCAATACTTTCTTTTTCTTTTACATCATCAATCATTCTAATTTCTACGTTCATTTAATTATCCTTATTTTTCGTCCTTGATCCATGTTTAATAATCCACTCGGTCTCTTTAGTCATATCTGGACTCTCCCATTTGTCTACTATATAGACAAACTTTTCTGGATCTTCCTTGTACAAATCGTTTAGGTTATTAGCTACAGATTTTTGAATATATTTATCGGGATCATTTTTAAGATTGTCAAGAACTTCTACAAAGTCATCGAAATACTGAAGTGCTATGTCCGTTTTCCTTGCCCATGGTAGCCTTATTCTCATACATTCACTTGAAAGTCTTCTCACACGTTCATTTTCATCTGTGGACCATATCTTTAGAAGTTCGAAAGTTTTTTGCGGATAATTTTGTAATATTGGACGCATACAATATTCACCGGTAAATCTTTTGGTTAATTCTTTAGAAAAATCTGTGGATTGGATAAAATACTCTGCTCCATAATTTTCTACGTATTTGCCAATCGGCCACAGCCACCAGCCCTCTGAAAAGGCCCCATAATTTCCATTAAGTTCTGGTCCGAGGATTTTGGAAAAAACATTTAATGTACCAACATAATCTATATCTATATATTCATGTAGGGCACGGGCTACAAGCTCTTGTCTTGGAGTAAATTCCAATTTATCAATTCTAGGTATAGTTAGTTCTAAAAACTTAAATTTATCAAACTTATCCGTAACCTTTGAGATTTTGTCTGCTAAATTCACCAAATATTCTTGATCATAGTATTCTTTCAATTTTTTTGCCATATTCTCACCCCATGCCCATAATAAACTTTTCTTACAGAGTCATTTTTCCAGATTTTCTTGCCCTTTGGTAAAAATCTTGAGTAATTAATTATTTTTTTCCAATCATTTATTTTTCTGCCTATAAAGTTCTTTTGATTTGTAACCCTGTCCTAGTATATCTACCATTTCATCTAATCGTTTATCTATAGTTTTTTGAGTTTTTGCATAATATACATATCGTGCCCAAGCTTTTCTATAGCCTGGTGTTAGACTTTGGTAAAAATCATATTGCTTTGGATAGTCCTTTAAAAAATCTTCTATATCTATTATCTTGTAAATATAGTCATCTACCCTGGCAGAAGGTTTTTGAGATTTTTTTAAATCTTTTTTGGGTAAATTTTTTAAACCTATTAAGGTGTAATTTTCATCCAAGGCTATCATTTTATTAAACTTGAACTGAGTACCATTTACATACCCGTCATCTTCATTTACATCTAAAAAGGGAAAAATTTCATCGCGATGAATTGGAGAATGCCCCAGCTTATTTTTATTTTTTGGATAGGCTAGGTAAATCAAACCATTTTTTTCTACATTTTTATTTTTCCATAAAGTTTCCAAAATTTCTTTCATTTCTTCTAATGAATAAACATAGGCTATAGCCAAATCCAATAGTCAGTCATTTTTGTTTTTAAATTCCAATCCTTCAAAAACTGTATTATTTTCTTTTGCATCTTTTACTAAATCTATGTCTTCAAATTTATCAAATTTTAATTTCTTTTTTAAAGACTCATTCATTATTCTTTCTATTTTCAATAACTCTTATTGATTTTGTTAAAATTTCTTACAAAACTTCTAAATCTATATCATCAAGTTTATTCACATAAACGCAGCTTGCACCCTGTGTATGTTTACCTAATTTTATAAGCAAGTTCTCCCTATCCGGTAAGTTTTTAGCAATGTATAAAGAAATTTTATTTTTTCTAGGTGCAAAAGCAATAATTGGGGACTGTCCCTTTATTCCCGATTCAGTTATATAGGGTATATTCACCAAATCCAACAATACCTGGATACCATACAAGAGGCTCAAATCCACTAATACTTAGGTATAAATCAACTAGTGTATTAGTATCTTCAATCTTACGATTTGAAGGTAATTTATTTATTATATCATCAACTTTCTGACCTGTTGGTTCGAATTTTCCCATCATTACCTTGCCAATCTATAAGTCTCATAATCTTTGAGACCTTCATTATTTATCTATTTTGCAATCATAGTCGCAGCAATTTTAGAATAAACTGTGCCATTGCCACCTACACCACAAACTACAAATATGTCTGGATTTTCTGGATCTATACCCATATATGGAAGATTATCTTTACTCATCCCAAATAGGGCAGCATAATTGTATTCTGATTTTAAACCCTTTTTTTCTACAAACATATTATTTGCAGCTTTCAGCAAATCATTTTTATGTTTTTTTGCATCTTTTTCTTTTAATTTATAGCCTTTTTCATCAAACCCACCTACCATTAGCCTACTGGCAAAAGTTTTTTTAAAGTAAGTATAGGCATCCTTAACTTCCCAAGTCAAAAAGTCTTCTCGATCAGATATATCAATAACTTGACTTACAGCAACATAGGTCCTATAAATCTCTACATTTTTTAAGTGTTTTTCAAATTGAGCTGGTGGATTATATCCTGTTGTAATTACTATTTTTTTATAGATTTTTATTATTTTTTTTCCAGCAATTTCCAAAGTCACTATATTGTCTGCATTTTCTTTTCTTGCTTCAATAAATTTTACGCCCTCTACAATATGAAGATTATATTTCTCAGATGCAGTTTTGAGTAGTCTAAGAACAAAGGCATAGGGATTTAAATTTATATCTGGTCCTGCTAGTAATCCCCCATAGGCATTGATATTATGTTCTTTTAAATCATCTTTATTCAAAAAAGAAACTTCATATCCAATTTCTTTTTGCATTTTAGTTTCATTTTTGACATCTTGGATTTTATTTTTTGCACTTGCCAGTATTAGGCTTTCACTTGTTTTAAAATTTGCTTGACTTATATTTATTAATTCTTGATCTATTTTTATTAGATCATCTATAGCTTGCTTGGATTGGTTATAAAATTTTACCGCATTTTCTAAGCCTATTTGCTCGGAAAAAGTTTTGACACCCTCATCTGACATATATTGGATAAGTCCGGTATTTGCAGATGTAGATCCTGAAGCAATTTTATTTTGTTCAATTAAAGTTACCCTATATCCCATTTTTGAAAGTTCATAGGCTGCCAAGGCTCCTGACATACCAGATCCCACCACTAAGACATCTGAATTATCGTCTACATTATAATTAATATTTAAAGAAATTGGCTCAGTATTTACTGGCCAGTATAAGTTGCCCGTATGTAATTTCATATTTCCTCTTTTTTCATTCTAGTATTTACTTCTTTATACCCATCCCACTTAATTATGCTTAAAAAACTCCACTTATTAAAGTGAAGTTTTTTGCTTATTTATTTTGTTGTTTCTATTATCATGTCTATAGCTTTATCTATATCCGTATTTGGATTTAAAAATGCAAGTCTTAGGATAGTTTCTCCATCTATACTTGATGGTAGACAAAGTAATTTGCCATTTAAAGCTAAATTTTTTGACCAGGCATCATAGTCTTCTTTCTCCCAAGCTTTTCTTTTAAATACAACTATTGATAGGCTTGGCTCCATTACTAATTCTAAATGGTCAGTATTTTTAATTGCTTCGGCACATTTTTTTGCATTTGCTATACAAAGTTCAATGGCTTCTGTATATTTTTTTCTACCATATGTTACTAATGAATACCATAATGGCAATCCCCTGGTCCTTCTTGAAAGGTGGATGGCCATATCTGATGGATTTGATTGACTATGATCTACTCCGTCCAAATATTCTGCATGTTGGGAGAAGGTTTGGTATACATTTTTTGGGCTCTTATATACCAAACAACAGCAATCATATGGGGCAAAAAGCCATTTGTGAGGATCTACTATAAAGGAATCAGCATCTTCAATCCCCTTATACAAGTCTCTTACGCTTGGAGCAAGTATTCCAGCCCCACCATAGGCACCATCAATGTGTAACCAGATATTATATTTTTTGCAAACTTTAGAAATAGATTCAATATGGTCGATAGATCCAGTATTGGTAGTTCCTGTAGTTGCAACTACAGCAAATATTCCTTCATTTTCTTTTATGAGCTTTTCAACTGCATGTCCGGTCATTCTACCATTTTCATCAGTTTCAGCTGTCAATACATCAACATCCAAAACTTTTGCAATAGTTTTTACTGATGAATGAGTATCTTTAGAAATTATTAATTTATAACCATCACTTGGCCTGCCATTTGGATATTTTCCTTCATTTTTCCAAACATTTTTAGCATGGTCTCTGGCGCAGGCTAAAGCAGAAAGATTGCCATGTGTACCTCCTGAAACAAAAGTTCCAACAGCTTCATCTGGCCAAGATAAATATTCTTTTATCCAATCTATCACTTGGTTTTCAGCAAAAATTGCTCCTGCACCACATTCCCAAATTCCACCAAAAACATTGGCTGCCGATACTACTTCATCAAAGGCAACTGCTGCCTTGGTTGGAGCAGATGGAATATATGCAAAATTCATTGGGTCATCTGCAGAACGAGTTGCCCTATTAAGTGTTTCAAAAATTTCTAGGGCTTTTTTTGGCCCAAGTCCATCATCAGTTATAGTTTGACCAACTTTTTCTCTTAATTCTTTTGCGGAAAGGGCAGTTGTCTTTGGGTCAGATCCAGAAACGGTTCTTTCTTTGGCCCATTCTAGTGTAAGTTCAACTGCCTGATCTTCATATGTCCAAAACTTATTATCCATAATTCACCTCAAAAATTTAAATTTTCAAAATAACTTTTATTTTTACTATCTTCAATAAAAGGATAACTGAAATTTATAAAGCTAGCAAGCACACGCCCTGCAACGTTAAAGCAATTATGGTTTTTGTCAATATTTACTTATCCTCAATTAGCTTTTCTTTAATAAGAAATTCTCTAGCAACTTCATTTGCTGATTTTCCTTCTACATCTACCATATAATTCATTTTAGTCATTTCATCAGAATTTATTTTTCCTGCAAGTTTTCCTAATATTTCTTCTAATTCAGGATACTCTTCTAAAGTTTCACTTCTTAAAAGAGGTGCAGCTTGGTAAGGAGGGAATAATTTTTTATCATCTTCTAAGACTTTCAATTTATTAGTAATTATTTGACTATCAGTGGAATAAACATCGGTTATATCAATCGAGCCGTTCGCAATTGCAGTATATCTTAAGGCAGGCTCCATGGTTTTTACATCCAAATCTAAATTATATAAGGATTTTAGACCACGGTTTCCATCTTCCCTGTCATTAAATTCTAAGGTAAATCCTGCTACAGCACTATCTTCCACATTTTTAAGGTCAGATACTTTTTCCAAATTGTTTTCATTTGCAAAATCTTCTCTAACTGCTATAGCGTAGGTGTTTTGAAATTCGCTAGGTTTTAGTAATGATAACTTATCCTGCTCATAAATTTTATCCCTTGCAAGTTCATAGACTTCTGTTGGATCATTTGATATTTCTCCAATATCATCATTTAAAAGTGAACTAGTAATAGTACCAGTGAATTCAGGATAAATATCAACACTACCTGATTTTAACGCCTCATAAAGAAAACTTGTTTTTCCAAAATTTGGTTTTAGCTCTACTTCAATATCAGTATTTTCCTCTATTAATTCCTTATACATGTTTATTAAAATTTCAGGCTCAGCTCCAAGTTTTCCTGCAGCAACTAATTTTTTTGGACTTTTTGCCCCAAATGGAGTTAGACTTAAAAGTGTAAGAAGTGTTGCAAGTATTAGTGATATTAAAATAGTTTTTGGTTTTTTATTTTGTAATAATTTAATTAATGCTCCAAAGAGTATAGCTAAAAGTGCTGAAGAAATAGCACCGATTAAAATTAATGAAGAATTATTTCTATCAATTCCTAGCAAAATAAAGCTACCAAGTCCCCCAGCTCCAACTAAGGCTGCCAATGTTGCAGTTCCTATTATCATAATCGCAGAAGTTCTGACACCAGACATTATAATTGGCATAGCCAAACTTAATTTATACTTTTTTAGCTTTTCCCACTTAGTCATACCAAAGGCAGTGGCTGCTTCTTCCAAAGAAGGGTCTATTTCTGACAAACCTGTTATAGTTGCTTGATAAATTGGGAAAATTGCGTAAATTACTAGGGCTGTTATGGCTGGAGTTTTACCAATGCCCATGATTGGAATAAATAAACCTAATAAGGCCAATGATGGTATTGTTTGAAAAATACCCGTTAATTGCAAAATAGCTTCGTTTGCTTTTTTCTTATTTGATAAAAATATTGCAAGGGGAATAGCTATAAAAATAGCAATTAATAATGAAATCAAAGATATTTCTAAATGCTCGTATAAGGCTACTAACCAATCAGCTTCTCTCTCATTAAATGTAGTTACTAAATTATTCATTTATATACTCACTCTCATTTTCGAAAAACTGACTAACAAATTTATTGGCAGGATTTTCAATAATTTCTTTTCCCTTACCAATTTGGACAATCTTTCCATCTTGCATGATACAAATCCTATCTGCAACCCTTAGTGCCTCGGACATATCATGGGTTACAAAAACCGTTGTGATTTTATAGGATTTCTGCAAATCAATTATCAAATCTTGCAGATCTCTACGACTAATAGGGTCAAGAGCAGAAAAAGGTTCATCCATTAACAAAACCTTTGGGTTTGCAATAATTGCACGCAAAATGCCAATTCTTTGTTTTTCTCCTCCAGATAAATCACTAGGTAGCCTATCTCTGTAAATATCAGGATCCAGTCCAACCTCATTTAAAAGCTCATCAGTTCTTTTTATAATATCAGCTTTATTCATATTCTTCATCTCTGGAATTATAGCTATATTCTCGGCTACCGTCATGTTTGGGAAAAGGGCAATACCTTGGAGAACATATCCAATATTAAGTCTTAACTCTCTTAAATCAAAGCTATTTATATCGGATCCATCAAAGAAAATTTGTCCCTCAGTTTCTCTTAAAAGTCTATTAATAAGCTTAAGGGTAGTAGTTTTTCCACTTCCACTGGGACCAACTATCACAAAAAGCTCACCATCCTCTATTTCAAAATTTATATTATCAATGGCCTTTCCAGATCCAGGATAGGTCAGTGATACATTTTCATATTTAATCAATAATATCTCCTAACTTTTCGTTAAAAAAACCTTTAAGACTTTTTCAAATCTTAAAGGTATATGATAACATTCAAATTTAAAAAACCTATATATAGTAACTTACCCAAAATCCTATAATTAAATAATCTCCTACTCAATAGTTACACTATTATCAAGGTAAATATCATATGCTGGAGCCATCATGGCGTTAACTTCTAAATTATTAGATATTTTTATCTTTGTAACCCCCAATGGCTGCACCTAATCCAATTCCTATTAATAATCCCAAGGCTATATTTTCCAGTAGCATACCAAAAATTAATCCCAATAACATACCAGCACCCATGTATGCGCTTGTATTCTTGTTCATAAAAGCCTCCTTTTGAAAATCTAAACTAGTATTTTCTATATAATGATTTTTACCCTTTAATTAATAAAAATACTTATGAGTAGATAAAGAATAATCCTCGGTTAAGTATTTTCCGAGGATTTTGTGCTTTAGCTAATAGTTTTATTATCTATATTTATCACATTCTTATTAACCACTAAAATTTTAAAGAAAATTAAAAACAATTACCATTCCTATTAAAAATGCAATTATCGTAGCGACTAAGGCTACAAATAAAAATATAGGCATAGAAAAATTATATTTTCTATTTAATCCATATAAAATCAAGGCTCCAATCGGAGCATATATTATTCCAAAAGCAGCATACACCATAATTAATTCATCATTTTTAATTTTAGATGTAATATATAATAATATTAAGGATATTAAATATATTACAAAGGTATATTTTAAAAATTTTATCATTTTGTCCCTTTCTCAATAATTCTCATCTATAAATTAAACGTATGTATGTCTATTTGGTATTTATTGTAAACCTACACTTAGGAAAATTTGAACAACCAGTAAATTTTCCATATTTACCTTGCCTTTCAACTAGTTCTGATCCACATTTAGGACAAATATTTTGTCTTATTTTTTCTTGGTTTTCTTTTTTTACTTTATTTATTTCTCTACTATGCAATATGTCCATTTGATAAGATTTATTTTCTTCAATTAATTTTACAAGTTTTATAAGCTCTTCTTCTGATATTATTTCATTTGTAGATAGGGATTTAATCACATCACTTAATTGTGAAATCTTACAGACTTTAGCTTTTTTTACATCTATTGAGCTTAGATTTGCCTCTGCAGAAAAAGCTATTATAGAAAAGTAAGGCAAATTTGGATAATCATTTTTTATGATAGATTCAACGGTCTTTATATGCCCGTAGTTTTGAAAAAGAGGATTCATAAACTTATGCTGGCTATTAGAAAGATATTGAGTCCACTCTTTTGAAAATTCACCTCCATATATTTTCCCCTTATAGGCTTTTGTTTCTATGCAAAAGATACCATAGGTTGATACTACCAAATGGTCTATCTGGGTAGTTTTAGTTTTTTGGCTAGGATTAATTAACTTAATATCATGAAGCTTTATATATTTTTTCTTATCTAATTCTTTTAACATTGAAGCTACGGCAATCTCTCCAATATCTCCCTTAAACTGGGATTTAAATACAGTTATCATCAAAATACAAGCAATAAAGAATCCTATAGAAATTTTTAATTGCATAAGATCTCCCTTCAAATTACACTAAATATATTACTAATCTTATTATAACCAAATAAATAAAAAATAAGCTCAAAAGTGCTTGACATTCATGTAATATAAAGATAAATTCTTAGTAAGAAAACATTTACACAACAATAGGAGACTGGGATGTTAAAAAATAAAAAAAAGGTCCTTTTAATAATATTGACCATATTACTGGTAATTTTTATTGGATTTACAATTTTTCTTGGCAAGCAAGTATTTGATGGATTTACTAATATCGTGTCTAGAGAAGAAACATTAGAAGAAGCAAATACATACGAGGATAAATTCCAAGACTTTGCTAAAGATAAGCAAGTTCATTACATAGATTTTCCTTCAAGTAAAGGTGAGCACAATATTCCTGCCATCCATATAAAAAAAGATGGAAACAAAAATATTGCTGTCCTAGTCCATGGTTTGGGTGGCACAGGTAAATCACTACCCCACATAATGGATATATTTTTAGATCTTGGTTATGATGTATTAGCAATAGATCAACGTAATTCAGGAAATAATCAAGCTCCTTATAATACGTTTGGATTTCTAGAATCATATGATATCTTGGATGCAGTTAATATTGCAAAGGAAGAAATCGGGGATGATGGCAAATTAGTCCTTTGGGGAGAATCCTACGGTGCGGGAAGTGCTGCCATGGCTGCCGGTAGAGATGAGCAAAATATAGATTATCTTATCTTAGAATCACCAGTAGCTGATTTTAACGATATGTTCGATAAAGAGTTAAAAACAATAGAAGATGAACAAGGTATACCAGTTGATTATATGAAATTTGCTGGTGGTATTTTCACAAAACTAAAACTTAATTACACATTTAAAGACATCGATGCCAATCAATATATAAAAAATGTTAGTAAGCCAGTTCTCATAACTAATGCAGATCATGATACTCTTACACCACCATATATGGGCGAAAGTCTTTATAAGTCTATAAATCACAATAACAAAGAAATATTTACCGCTAAAGGATATAAGCACGCAGAATTTCCGAGAGTTGATAGTGAAAAATATAAGAAAATAGTTTCTGATTTTCTTGATGAGTACAAATAATAAAAATAAAAGGCCATTGATCATTCAGATTTAATTACTGAATTTAAATGGCCTTTTATTTTACAAATTAATTTTTAAACTATCCAAGCATTATTTTTTCAAGCTCAAGTGGTTCAATGTACTTATCTCCTTTGTAGGCTCTCATATTTCCACCAGAGATTTCATCAATGAGGGCAACTTTGCCATCCTCTATTCTACCAAATTCAAATTTAATATCATATAGGTCAAGGCCTTTTGCTGCTAATTCTTCTCGAACAATTTCTCCGATATTTAAAGCTAAATCTTTTAGCTCTTCATATTCATCCTCTGTCATAATATTTAATAATACTAAGGCATCTTTTGTAATTAGTGGGTCATCTCTGTCATCGTCTTTTAGGGTGATTTCTACATATGGGTCTATTTTTGTCCCACTTTCAATATATTTTCCGTATCTTCTGATAAATGAACCTACTGCATAGTATCTAACTATTACCTCAACTCCCTCACCAAAAACATCCGCTTTTTTAACTACTGCTTCATTTTTGTCTAATTCAGCTGATATAAAGTGAGTTGTTAATCCTTTATCATTTAAGATTTCATAAAAGTATTTGGTCATAGCAACCGCTTGGTGGCCAGCACCCTCCATAGTAAGTCCTACTGCATTTGCACCTGGGTCAAATACACCATTATTACCTGTTACATCATCTTTAAATTTTAATAAATATTCTTCATCATTTAATTTATAAACGTCTTTGGTTTTTCCTGTATATACTTTTTCCATAAGTTAGCCTCCTATAAATTTATACTTATATCCTTATTACCTTTTACAACTTTTCCGATAATTTGAGCATTTTCTCCTAGAATTTCTAAAGATTTTTCTTCATCTGCTGGGTCTACAAAAACTACCATACCTATACCCATATTAAAGGTATGATACATTTCTTCAGTATCAATATTTCCCCATTCTTGGATTTTTTTAAAAATAGGATCTTTATTTAATTTGCTTAAATCAAAGTCTACTGATAAATCATCTGCTAGTACTCTAGGGATATTTTCATATAGGCCACCACCAGTAATATGAGAAATAGCATTTATTTTTACTTTCTCTTTTAACTTTTCAATATCTTTTACATATATTTTTGTAGGTGTTAAGAGTTTTTCGCCAATAGTTTGGTCTTCATCAAATCTATCATCTAGGAAAATACCAGCTTGCTCCATTGCAGCTCTTACAAGAGAAAATCCATTGCTGTGCACTCCAGAAGAAGTTAAGCCTATAGCAATATCTCCCTCTTTTAGATTTTCTCCAGTTATTATTTTTTCTTTATCTACAATTCCTACTGCAAATCCAGCTAAATCATAATCATCTTCTTGATAGATACCTGGCATTTCTGCAGTTTCTCCACCTATTAGGGCTGCTTCTGCCTCTAAACACCCATCTGCTATACCGCTAACAAGATCAGCCATTTTTTTAGGATTAAGTTTTCCTGTTGCTATATAGTCTAGGAAAAATAATGGTTTTGCTCCTTGGCAGATAATGTCATTGACACACATGGCTACACAGTCTATACCTACTGTGTCATGCTTATCCATGTCCATGGCAAGTTTGATTTTTGTACCAACCCCATCTGTTCCACTAATTAGAACTGGATTTTTAATACCAGCTAAATCCGGAGCAAAGGCACCTGCGAAACCACCTATATCAGCTAAAACTTCACTGCCATGAGTTTTCTTTACTATTTTTTTTATTAATTCTACTTCTTCGTAACCTTTTTCCTTATCTACTCCTGCATCCTTATATGTCAATTTTGCCATTATATACCCTCTAGTTTTTTATCATCTTCAATGACTTTTTCTCTTAACTCATTTTTATAATCTTTTAGTTTTTGTGCTAGGCTTTCATCTGATAAGGCTAAAATCTGAATGGCTAAAATTGCAGCATTGTCCCCACCATTCATGGCAACCGTTGCAACTGGAACACCCTTTGGCATTTGTACCATTGATAATAATGCATCAAGTCCTGCAGTATTTGTGCCACCAACTGGAAGGCCTATGACAGGTTTAATTGTCATACCTGCCATAACCCCTGCAAGATGAGCTGCCATGCCAGCAATACCTATATAAACTTTTGCATCATCTTTTTCCATAGTATCTTCTAGGACACTTAAGGCTCTGTGGGCAGATATTATAGATACTTCATAGTCAATTTCAAATTGTTTTAAAATTTTAGTAACTTTTTTTGCTATTTCTATGTCTGAGGCTGAGCCCATTATAACTCTAATATCAGTCATTATTTCTCCTATCTTTTTGTATAGTTTGGTGATTCTCTAGTGATTGTAATATCGTGTGGATGGTTTTCGATTAAAGAAGCTGGTGAAATTTTAACAAATTTAGCTTTTTCGTAAAGTTCGTTTAGATCCTTGCTACCTACATAGCCCATACCAGATTTTAATCCTCCTAGTAATTGGTAAACTACTTCTCCAACCGGACCCTTATAGGCTACTCTACCTTCAACACCTTCTGGTACATATTTTTTTGTATTAGTTTGGAAATATCTATCTCCTGATCCATCTTTCATAGCTGCAAGTGATCCCATGCCACGGTATTCTTTGTATTGTCTACCTTCAAAAAGGATAGTTTCTCCAGGAGACTCTTCAGTACCTGCAAATAATGAACCTGCCATTATTACAGATGCTCCACAAGCGAGAGCTTTTGTAATATCACCAGAATATTTGATACCACCATCTGCTATTACAGGAATATTGTGTTTTTTTGCTTCTTCAACACAATTTATAATTGCTGTAATTTGTGGAACACCAATACCTGTTACAACACGGGTTGTACAAATTGAACCTGGTCCTATTCCTACTTTTATAGCATCTGCACCAGCTTCTATTAAATCGTGTGCCGCTTCAGGAGTAGCAATATTTCCCGCAATTATTTGAATATCTGGATATTTTTCTTTTATGTTCTTAATAGATGATATTACATTTTTAGAATGACCATGGGCAGTATCTACAGTTATTACATCTACATTTGCCTTTACAAGTGCATCTACCCTATCAAACATATCATTTGTAATACCTACTGCAGCCCCAACTAGTAATCTATTGTTTTCATCTCTTGCTGAATTTGGATATTGTCTTGCTTTTTCGATATCTTTTATAGTAATAAGTCCTTTTAGCTTATTATCACCATCTACTATTGGGAGTTTTTCTACCTTTGCAGACTCCATAAGCTTGATTGCTTCTTGCATTTTTATGCCTTCATATCCTAAGGTAAGATTTTCTTTAGTCATAATATCATCAATTACTACACTTGGATCATCTTGAAACCTTACATCTCTATTTGTAAGAATACCTTTTAAATACATATCCTTATCAACAATTGGCACACCAGATATTTTATAATTGTTCATAATATCAAGGGCATCTTGTAAGATGTTTTCTGGATGTAGGTAGAAAGGATCAGTTATAACTCCATGTTCTGATCTTTTTACCACATCTACTTGTCTGGCTTGTTCTTCAATAGACATATTTTTGTGAATTATTCCTATACCACCTTGTCTTGCCATCGCTATTGCCATTTGGGATTCAGTAACTGTATCCATCCCTGCTGACATCATTGGTATATTTAATTTTATTTTATTTGTTAGATATGTTGTTGTGTCAACTTCATTTGGTAAAACTTCTGAAGGTCCTGGTACTAATAGTACATCATCAAATGTTAGTGCATCTCCTAAAAATTGCATTATTTATCCTTTCTAAAATATTCAACTGCATTTTCAAATATATTTTCTCTTTCTACATCATAAACATTCTTAAACAGATCTTCATCTATCCTTTCAGCATGGCCCATTCTTCCTAAAATCTTACCATCTTTGGATATGATCCCTTCGATATTATAATTTGAGCCATTTGGTGATGTTTCATATACTGAAAATACTTGGTCATTGTCTAATAATTCTTTTAATTTTTCTTCATTTACTATAAATCTTCCCTCACCATGAGATATAGGGATTCTATAAGTTTTATCTAGGTCAACTCCCCTAGTCCATGGACTGTTATTTGTAAGAGTTTTTGTATTTACAAATGTTGCTATATGGCGAGAACTTGTATTATTTGTAAGTGTTGGATCATTTTCTTTTGGTACAAGGACCTGTCCATAAGGAAGTAATCCTGTTTTTACTAAGGCTTGGAATCCATTACAAATTCCTAAAATCAAACCATCATTTTCATTTAATAGATAATCAATAGCTTGAGCAATTTTTTCATTTCTTAAAATATTTGCCAAAAATTTAGCTGATCCATCTGGTTCATCTCCTAGGGAGAATCCACCTGGAATTATAAAGATTTGAGATTTTCTGATCTCTTTATCAAGTCTATCTAAAGACTGTTCTATATCTTTTTCATTTTGATTTCTAAATATCAAAATTTCAGTATCAGCACCAGCTTTTCTAAAGGCATCTTGGGTATCCCACTCGCAGTTTGTTCCCGGAGCAGCGAGTATGATTGCCCTCGGTTTTTCTACTGGCTTGTCAGATTTTAATTTTCTTTCTAATTTTTTAGTTTTTAATTCTTGATATTTAATTTCTTCATAGCCTGGGAATACTTCATCTAAGCTGTAAATAAATGACTCAGATAATTTTTTCTTATCTAATTTCTCCCCATTTACAACAATATCATCAGAAAATCTTCCAATATTTTCTATAAAGTCTCGGTCATTTTTATATTCTACAACAAATGAACCATACATAGGATTATAAAGATTATCATAGTCTAAAGTAAAACCAGTATTTCCAATTGCTTGTTCATAGACATTTGCTAAAAGTCCCTTTCTATCTAGGGCTATAGCTGAGATGATATTTCTATCTCTTATATCTTTTATAAGATTTTGATAATTATTTTCTAATTCTTCTAAATCAAGAGTTCCATTTTTTTTGTATGGAGTCTTTATAAGTCCAAGTTTGCCTTTACCTTTCAAATCATTTGAAATAATATTTTCTACATCTTCAGTAGTAACTGCAAAGGATATTAGAGTTGGTGGTACTTTTATATCTTCAAAAGTTCCACTCATACTATCCTTGCCTCCTATTGGTGGCATGGAGAAATGATTTGTTACTTCAAAGGCACCTAATAAGGATTTTAATGGTTTGGACCATGCTTTTTTGCTATCCATTTTTTCATAAAATTCTTGAAAAGTTAGTCTAATCTGATTTAAATCTGATCCTATGGCTACTAGTTTTGAAATAGATTCAACTACCGCATAGTATCCACCTAAGTATTGACTTTTACTTGATAAGGATGGATCAAATCCATAGGTCATAATTGACGCAGTTTTTGAAACACCTTCTTCAACTGGAAGTCTTGCTGCCATAACTTGAGATGGATTTAATAATTTTTTCCCACCTAATGGATTAAGAACTGTATTTTTTCCTACTGATGGGTCAAACATTTCTATTAGGTTTTTCTTAGATGCTACATCTAGTGATTCTACTTTTTCATAGAATTTGTTTGGATCATTATTTTTTTCTGTTAAAACAGCTGGAACATCTTCACTTACTACTTCTACATCTGCATATCTTTCAGCACCGTCTGTATTTATAAAGTCATAAGAAATATTTGCTATAACTTGATCTTCATAATACATGGTCATAGTATTGTCATCAGTTATAGTAGCAACTTCTGTAGTTTCCAAGTTTTCTTCGGCTGCTAAGTTCATAAAGATTTCTTTATCATCTTCTGAAATTACAACTGCCATTCTTTCTTGAGATTCTGATAAGGCTATTTCAAATGGTTTTAGCCCCTTATATTTTAATGGAACTCTATCTAGATAAATATCAATTCCATCAGCAAGTTCACCAATAGCAACTGCTACTCCTCCTGCTCCAAAGTCATTACATTTTTTAATAAGCTTAGCAGCCTTAGGATTTCTAAATAGTCTTTGAATCTTACGTTCTTCAGGGGCATTTCCCTTTTGTACTTGAGCTGATTCTGTTTCAATAGAGCTTATATTGTGAGATTTTGATGAGCCTGTTGCTCCACCTACTCCATCACGACCAGTTTTCCCACCAAGAAGGATTACAATATCTCCTGGTGTAGGGTCAATTCTTTTTACATTTTCTGCTGGAGCCGCAGCAATCACTGCCCCACACTCCATGCGTTTTGCTTTATATCCTTCATGGTAAAATTCATCTACAAGGCCAGTAGCAAGTCCTATTTGATTACCATAAGAAGAATAACCTTGGGCTGCCTCGTAAGTTATTTTTGCTTGTGGAAGTTTACCTGCTAAAGTTTCACTATAATCTTCTTTTATATTTGCAGCTCCAGATAATCTCATAGCTTGGTAAACATAGGCCCTACCAGAAAGTGGGTCACGGATGGCTCCACCTAGGCAAGTTGATGCGCCACCAAATGGCTCTATCTCTGTTGGATGGTTGTGGGTTTCGTTTTTAAACATTAAAAGATAATCTTCTAGGCTTTCTTTACCATCCTTTAAAACTCTAACCTTTGTATAAATAGAGCAAGCATTTATTTCACTAGATACCTCTAAGTCATCAAAATTATCATTGGCCCTCATATACTTGGCAAGAATTGTACCAAAACTCATTAGATTAATAGGTTTTTTGATGTCTAGTACTTTTCTCATTTGTAAGTATTTTTCAAAAGAATCTCTAATAGCCTCATCTAAAAGAGTAGCAGTATCAAATTCTATATCCAAATAAGTGTTAAAGGTTGTATGTCTACAGTGGTCTGACCAATAAGTATCTAATATTTTTATCTCAGTTTCGTTTGGATCACGATTTTCTTCCTTAAAATAATCCCTTACCATTCTGATGTCATCAAGACTCATAGCCATGGAGTTTTCTTCTAAGAATAAGCTTAGGTCTTTATCATCAAAATCTCTAAAGCCATGATAAATTTTATTTTCTAGATTTTTATCGTGACTTGTTTTTAAAGTTGTAGGAATTCCAATCAGACTTACTTGTTGGGAGTCAACTGGATTTATCAAAAACTCTTCGATTTTTACTAGATCAGTCTCATTTACCTCTGATAATTCATAAACTGTAGATGCTTTTACCTCTAAGGTTTTATCATCTATGATTAGAGATGCAGTATCTATAACACCTTTTTCTCTAGGGTTAAATTGGCCTGGTAGATATTGACTTGCTACTGCATTTTTAAAGGAAGCTTGTAAATTTATTGCATCATCAAAAGCATATACTTCATCTACTGGAGCTTCCGCTAAAACTTGGTATAAGATTTTTTCTAAGTTCTCATTACTTGTTTCTATATCATATCTTTTATAGATTTTTAAATCTTCTAAATCTATATCTAAGGTATTATTTATTTTTGTTTTTAGATTTTGTGACTCAAAATCATAAGAGTCTTTTCTTCTAACATAAACTCTTTTTACAGTTGGTCCTATATCTTTTCTATAATATTTGCCGTCAAAGTTTATTTTTTTTGCATCTTCATAAACTTCTTTAATAGCATCATCAAAATTATCAGCTGTTGCAACAATATTTAAAACTCTACCACCAGCGGTTAAGATTTTACCATTTTCTTCTTTTGTTCCTGCATGGTATATAGTTGATTTTATATCATCGTCAAAGCTTATTTCTTTACCTTTTTCATAAGATCCTGGGTAGCCATCTGATGCTAGAATTAAGCATGTAGCTTTTTTATCATTTATATCTAAATTTACTTGATCTAATTTTGCTTCAGATGTCGCAATTAATAAGTCTAGGATATCATTATCTATTAATTCTAGGACTACTTGAGTTTCTGGATCTCCAAATCTTACATTAAATTCCAAAACATAGATTCCAGATTCATTTATCATAAATCCTATGAACAAAACTCCTCTGTAGTCGATATTTTCCTTGTTAAATCCTTCTAATATTTTTGGTAAAATTTCTTCTGCAATTTGTTTTTTATAGGCTTCTGCTTCTAGGTTTGGAGCGTAAGTTCCCATACCTCCAGTATTTGGTCCTAGGTCTTTATCAAATATTCTCTTGTGATCCTTACTTGTTGGAAGTGGAATAATATTTTTAGAATCAGTTAGGCAAAGTAGGCTCATTTCAAAACCATCTATATATTCTTCTATAACTATTTCTTTATCTGTTGAGAAAATATCTGCTATAGTTTCTTCTAACTCGTTTTTATCTTCTATAATATAGACGCCCTTACCTGCAGCAAGTCCATCTCTTTTTAAAACAACTATGCCTTTTTCATCTAATAATTTATTAGCATATTTACTTGCCTCTTCCTTATTTTCAGTTCTAAGGTAGGCTGCTGTTTTTATACCATATTTATTTAGAAATTCTTTAGTATAAGCCTTACTTGATTCAAATTTTGAAGCAGCTTTATTTACACCAAATATTTTCAAATTATTTTTTTCAAATTCATCCACAATACCTTGGCATAAAGGCAATTCTGGTCCTACTACTGTGTAGTTAATATCATTTTCTTTTGCAAATTCTACTAATTTATCAATCTCATCTACTCTTATATCTAGATTTTGTCCTAGCTGAGATGTGCCCCCATTACCTGGAGCAAAAAATAGTTTTCTACCCTCTTTTACTATTTTTTTGCCCAGAGCGTGCTCTCTACCACCTGAACCAATAATTAATATATTCACTAATTTTTCTCCTTAATGTTTAAAGTGACGTGACTTACCAAATACCATGGACATCTCGTATTCATTACATTTATCAATAGAATCTTGGTCTTTAATAGATCCACCTGGTTGGATAATTGAGCTAATTCCCATTACGTGAGCAAGTTCTACTGTATCTGGGAATGGGAAAAATGCATCTGATCCCATAACAGCTCCAGTGAAATCTCTATCTTTAAAGTGGTCTTTTATAGATTCTAGGGCCCAAATTCTAGATTGTTGGCCCGCCCCACAACCTAGGGTTTGCATATCTTTTGCAACTACGATTGCATTTGATTTTACATATTTAACAACTTTTTGGGCAAATAATAGGTCTTTGATCTGAGCTTCTGTTGGTTTTTTATCTGTTACTATTTCTACCTCATCTTTTCCAAAGTCTTTGCCTTGGATAAGAACCTTACCGTTTAGGTATCTGATTTCTTCTTTTACTGTTTCATTATCAAAATTTACTTTTGCTAGTCTTACATTTTTCTTTTGAGTTAATATTTCTAAAGCTCCATCTGTAAAGTCTCTTGCTGCAATGATTTCAAGGAAGATTTTATTCATTTCCTCTGCTGTTTTTTCATCAACTATTCCATTTACTGCAACAATACCACCAAAGATTGATTGGCTATCACATTCGTAGGCTTTGATGTATGATTCATAAACTGATTGTCTTTGAGCAACTCCACATGGAGATTGGTGTTTTAGGGCAACTACTGCGTTTTCTCCAAGTTCTTGAGCTAGTTCTAAAGCTGGGTTTAAATCGTTGTAGTTGTTGTAGCTCATTGCTTTACCATGAATTACTTCCATATTTTCCATTAGACCTTTTACAAATGGATCATTGTAAAGAGCTGCTTCTTGGCCAGGGTTTTCTCCGTATCTTAGTTCGCTTTCTTTTTCAAAACCGTAAGTTTTGTATTTTGCTTCTTCACCAGTTAATTCTGAGAAATATCTTGCTATTACCGAGTCATAAAAAGCAGTAAGGTTATAAGCTTTCATAGCTAGTTTTTGTCTGTATGATAAATCTAAATCATCATTTTTAATTCTTTCTAAAAGCTCATCATAGTCAGCTGGATCTGTTACTATTAAAACATCTTTGTGGTTTTTTGCAGCTGATCTAACCATAGATGGTCCACCAATGTCGATATTTTCTATAATATCTTCTGGATTTCCTTTCTCTAAGGCCTTTTGAAATTCATAAAGATTTACTACAACTATATCTATTGGCTTGATATTATGTTCTTTTATTGTTGATACATGGCTATCTTCATCTCTTTTATAGAGAATACCACCATGCACGTATGGAGAAAGTGTTTTTACTCTGCCTTCTAAGATTTCTGGGAAATTTGTAATTTCGTCTATCTCGATAGCATCTACTCCACTTTCTTTTATTTTTTTGTATGTACCGCCTGTAGATACAATCTCTACTCCTAAATCACTTAAGCCCTTTGCAAGATCTTCTATGCCTGTCTTATCTGTTACTGAAATTAATGCTCTCACTGCTCTTCCTCCAATTTTTTTATAACTTCTTTTAGTGTTTGATGCTCTACTTTTAAAACTTCTTTGCTGATTTCTTCTGCATTTTTGCATTTACTTATGTCTACTTCTTTTTGCAAAATTATGTCTCCCTCATCTAGGTTTTCATTTACAAAATGGACTGTAACTCCGCTTATTTTTTCTTTATTTTCAAAGACTGCATTATGGACATTCATACCATAAAATCCTTTGCCACCATATTTTGGCAATAAGGATGGGTGGATATTTATAACTGTAAACTCATCCAGTATTTTTTTACTGATTTTAACTAGATATCCTGCTAGCACTATTAAATCAATATTATGATCTTTTAGTTTTTCTATTATCTCATCATCATCCTTGCTGATTAGATAAGCTATATTATTTTCTCTGGCATATTTTAGTCCAGCCGCATCTTTGTTGGAAACTACATATTTTATTTGACTTTTAAAATATCCCTCATCTTGAGCATCTATAAGTGCCTTAAAGTTGCTCCCGCCTCCTGATATAAATACTGCAAGATTCATATTTCATCCTTTTTTACTGGATAATCTCCTGTAAAGCAAGCCTTACAATAATTATCTGGATTTTCAACAAGTTTTAGCATGCTATCTAAATTAATAAATTCCAAACTATCCGCCCCAATTTGTTTTCTTATTTCTTCAATATCTAAGTTAGCAGCTATAAGTTTTTTCCTATCTGGTGTGTCCACTCCGTAATAGCATGGATACATAAATGGTGGAGATGTTACTCTAAAATGAACTTCCTTAGCTCCAGCTTTTCTCATTCTCTTTATTAGCTTGGCACTTGTGGTACCACGGACTATAGAATCATCTACCAAAACAATTCTCTTGCCGTTTACAACAGATTTTTGAGGACTAAGCTTTAATCTTACAGCCAAATCTCTTTCTTTTTGACTAGGTTTTATAAATGACCTACCCATATACCTATTTTTTACAAGCCCTTCCGCAAATGGTATACCTGATTCTTGGGCAAATCCAATTGCTGAAGGTGTACCAGAGTCTGGTACTGGGCAAATCAGGTCAGCTTCAACTGGCGCCTGCCTATATAAAAGCTCCCCACATCTTCTCCTAAACATATATGAATTTACATTTTCTATATTTGCATCTGGCCTTGATATGTATATACTTTCAAAAATACAATGTTTACTAGAAATTTCCTTATCAGATATATTAGAATTTATACCGTCTTTATCAATTATTATTATTTCCCCCGGTCTAATATCCCTATAATTTTCTATATCTAGTATTTCTATAGCTGAATTTTCACTTGCAAGAACAATATTATCTTTATCTTCTCCTAGCATTAGTGGTCTAATGCCATGATAATCTCTAAAAGCAATAATTTTATCTGGCATAGCTACTACACAAGAATAAGCTCCCTCAATTACTTCCATGGTTTTTCTAATAGCACTCACTATGTCACCATCAAAATATCTGGCTATTAAAAGCAGTATTAGCTCACTATCTGTGTGGGTATGAAAGGATATTCCCTCTTCTTCTAATTTTGCCTTTAACAAGTCATAATTAGTCAAATTGCCATCATGGGCAAGAGAAAACTCATGATTTTTTGAAAAACTTACTAAGGGCTCAATATTATAGTCATTATTACATCCTTGAGGTGAACATCTCACATGGCCAATTCCAAATTTGTAATTAGAATCTTCTAGGTCAATTTCCTTAAAAACCTCACTTACAAGTCCCATTCCCTTTGTCCTACGTAGAGTCTTTCCATCAGAAAGAGTAACTCCTGCTGAATCCTGTCCCCTATGCTGGATAGAGCTAAGTGAATAAAAAAGTTTTTTATTTAAATCCTCTTTTGTTTTTATTGCTATTACTCCGCTCATAAAATAATCCCATCTACCTCCTTAGTTCTTTAAAAAATCATAAAGAAAAAGAGAACTCTATTGTGAGTTCTCTTTTATGCATGTAAAATTAATACTTCTGGAAATTTTAGTTTTTTGATGTAGGCAAAGATAGAGTAGCAAAGGCATGAAAATACTAGTTCATCTGCGAATGTCATGTTGATAATACATTTATTGTTCATGGTCCCCTCCATCTATCCCTTAAATTTTTAATATTATATGAATATATTATAAATAATTTTATAAATATTTCAAGTGCTAATGTTAAAAAAATTTTACAAATTTAAAACAATCCTACAATTTCGCCATTTTCATCTATATCTATCTGATAGGCATTTGGCTCTTTTGGAAGACCTGGCATAGTTAATACGTTGTCTGTATAGGCTACCAAAAATCCTGCTCCAGCATTTACTCTTACATCCCTTATCGTAATTTCATAATCTTTTGCACTTATATTTTTATTTGGATCATCTGATAGAGAATAAGGCGTTTTAGCTACACATATTGGCAAATCTCCATAACCTAGACTTTCAATTCTAATTATTTCTTTTTCAGCCTTTTGTGTATAAACTACTTCTCTTGCTCTATAAATTTCTTTGGCAATTATATCAAGTTTTTCTTTTGCAGGTAGTTTTTCATCATAAAGGTATTTAAATTCATTATCATTTTCGCAAAGTTCTACTAAATTTTGGGCAAGCTCCACCCCACCTTCTGAACCATCTGTGAAAACTGTTGTTTCTATGGCTTTTACAGTTAATCTTTCAGTTAACTCTTGCACCAATTTTATTTCTTCATCAGTATCAGTAGCAAATTTATTTATTGCAACCAATATATTATTTCCAAATTTTTTCATATTTTCTATATGAATTTGCAGATTTTTAAATCCTTTTTCTAGATAGTCTAGACTTTCAGCTGCTAGTTCATCTAATGGCATACCAGCGTGATATTTTAATGACCTAATCGATGTTACAATCACAGTAGCATCTGGTTTTAAGTCACCTAATCTACATTTTATGTCATTAAATTTCTCAGCACCAAGGTCTGCTCCAAAACCAGCTTCTGTTACTACATAATCAGATATACCTAGTGCAGTTTTTGTTGCAATAAGCGAGTTACATCCGTGGGCGATATTCGCAAAGGGTCCACCGTGGATGATTGCAGGAGTATTTTCTGTAGTTTGGACAAGATTTGCTCTTAGAGCATCTTTCATAATAACTGCAACAGATCCCGTCGCTTTTATATCATCAACGGTTACAGGATTATTTGCATAGTCATAAGCTACAATCATTTTGCTAACTTTTTCTTTGAAATCTTCCATGCTTGTAGCAAGGCAAAGTACTGCCATCATTTCTGTTGCAACAGTAATGTCAAATTTATCTTCACGAGTTACACCATCTGTCCTATTTCCAAGACCAATTACAATATTACGAAGAGCTCTGTCATTTAAGTCTACACATCTTCTCCATACAATTTGATTTGGATCTATATTTTTTTCATTGCCTTGGTAGATGTGGTTGTCTAATATTGCTGCAACAAGATTTACGGCTGAAGTTATAGCGTGAAAATCTCCTGTAAAATGAAGATTTATCTCATCCATTGGTAGTACTTGGCTGTATCCACCACCTGCAGCTCCACCCTTTCTACCAAAAGATGGGCCTAGTGAAGGCTCTCTTAAAACTGAAATAGCGTTTTTACCGATTTTATTTAAGGCCATTGATAAACCTATATTCATAGTGGTTTTTCCTTCACCACTTGGAGTCGGATTTGTAGCTGTAACTAAGATTAATTTTGAACCCTCTTTTTTCTTATCGGCATAGGATAAATCAAGCTTAGCCTTGTATTTTCCAAATTTATCATACTTATCAACCGCTAAATTTTTACAAATCTCATCGATTTCTTTTAGCTCAACCTCTCTTGCTATTTCAATATCTGTCTTCATTTTTCTTCCTTTCACCCTCTTAAATATTTTTATATATATAAATTATCATTAAAAATAATTAATTACAAGTATGTTTTTAATTATAATTTTGTAATAAAAAACTCAAGTCTGCAAAAAATAGCAAACTTGAGTAGCTTTTAAAATTAAATTGTTATATCTTTTCCTTCTAGGATTAAGTTCATATTTCTCATAGAGCACATTGCCCCACACATTGTGCAAGTATCTTCCTCTTCAGGTGAAGACTCCGCTCTATAGGCTCTACATTTTTCAGGGTCGATTGCTAATTCAAACATACCTTCCCAATCAATTTTTTGTCTTCTTTTACTCATTTCAAGATCCCAGTCAGCTGCATCTTTAAGTTTTGCTATATCTCCTGCGTGTGCTGCAATTTTTGCTGCAACAATTCCATCTTTTACATCATTTACATCTGGAAGTCTTAAGTGTTCTGCAGGTGTAACATAGCATAAGAAATCTGCCCCATGGCTTGCAGCAATAGCTCCGCCGATAGCACTTGTAATATGGTCATAACCTGGTGCAATATCTGTTACTAATGGTCCCAAAACGTAGAATGGCGCATTATGGCACAATTTTTTCTGTAATTTTACATTTGTTTCGATGTCATTGATTGGAACGTGTCCTGGTCCTTCGATTATAACTTGAACATCTTTCTCCCAAGCTCTTTTTGTAAGTTCGCCTAAGGTGATTAGTTCAGCAATTTGAGCAGGATCCGTTGCATCGTGGATACCACCTGGTCTTAGTGAGTCTCCAAGTGATAAAGTCACATCGTATTCTCTAAGTATGTCTAGTAATTCATCATAGTATTCATAGAATGGGTTTTCCCTATCATTCATCATCATCCATCCAAATAATAAAGATCCACCACGAGATACGATTTCATTTACTCTTCTGTTTCTTAAAAAGATTTCAGCATTTGCTCTGTTGATACCACAATGAATGGTTACAAAGTCTACACCATTTTCAGCATGGTTTCTTACGACATCTAAGAATTCTTCTGCCTTAATGTGGCTAAGACCCTTATCTAAAAAACCGATTGCATCATACATAGGAACAGTTCCTATCATGGCTGTAGATTTTTCGATTAGTCTTTCTCTAAATTCTTGAGTTTTACCATAGTTTGAAAGATCCATTATTGATTCTGCACCCATTTTTAGGGCCATATCAACCTTTTCCATTTCAAGGTCAAGGTCATTGATATCTTTTGAAATACCAAGGTTAACGTTTATCTTAGTTTTAAGACCTGTACCGATTCCTTCTGGAGAGATTGAGTTGTGATTGATATTTCTTGGAATAACAATCTCACCTTTGGCAATTTTTTCAACTAAGTACTCTTCACTAACATTTTCTTTTTTTGCAACTATTTTCATTTCTTCAGTTACAAAACCATCTTTAGCCGCTTCCATCTGTGTTTTATATTTCATAAATTAAAAAAACCTCCTAAAATTACTTATAGGAGTATAAATATGCTCCATTCCCGTGCAGGCATTATCCTGATTGGTTTAATGGTCGAAGTCAAAACTTCCTCTCAGCACAAAGCTCCCATAGGTTGATAATTTACAATTATCATTATAAAGGAGTTTATAGGATTTGTAAAATATTATTAAAATTAAATAGTCTAAAACACAATGAAAGCAAAATAATAATTCAAATCCTTAGGTTTAATCCCGATATTTATGTTATAATCTATATAATAAGGAGAAGTTTATGGAAGAGAAGAAAAAACTAAAATTTATTTTTATTGTATTTGTCCTTTTAATCAGTTTTGGAATCCTAGGCTATATGTATTTATTAGACCTTGATTTTGTAGATGCGCTTTATATGACTGTGATAACTGTATCTACCGTAGGTTTTCGTGAAGTTGGAATATCTAATGACCAGTCTGAACTTTTTTCTGTACTGATGATATTTCTAGGAGTTGGCGTAGTTGGATATGCATTTACTACATTTGTAGCAATGCTTGTTGAGGGTAAGCTAGTAGATTTGTGGAAGGGAAGTAAGATGGATAGGAAAATTTCAGCTTTAAATAATCACTATATAATATGTGGTTCTGGTGAAATGGCAGAAGTGATAATAGATAAATTTGTAGAAGAATCTTTGGATTTTGTTGTAATTACTAACAAACACAAGGATCTAGATGAATACAGTCATGATAATATATTAGTTATAGAGGGTCAATCTACTGAAGAAAGTGTTCTTGAACATGCGGGAATAGATAAGGCCAAGGGGCTGATTGCTACATTAGATGATGAGGTAGATAATATAGTAACAGTGCTTACTGCTAGAAACCTCAATAGTGAAATCTACATTATTGCAAATGCGCTTAGTAAGTCAGGTAGTAAGAAACTCATGAAAGTCGGGGCCAACAAGACTTTATCTGCTATTGAAATAAGTGGAAATAGAATGGCTTCTCTTATGATAAAGCCAAATATAATTTCATTTTTGGATGTGGTCACAAGAATAGGTGATGTAGAACTTGATCTTGAAGAAGTAATCATAAAAAGTGGATCATACTTAGAAAATATAAGTCTACTAGATGCTCAAATTCCAAACAAAACTGGACTCATAGTACTAGCAATCAAAAAACATGAAGATAAGCAAATGATTTTTAACCCACCAATTGATTACACCTTTAAAACTGGTGATGTGTTAATAGTGCTAGGCAAAGAAAACCAATTTAAAAAACTTAGAGATTTGGGAGATGGAGTAAAATAAATCTATCTATGTCTGCTAAACTTTTATCTAACTAAATAGATTAAGTAACTCTAATATAGACAAAATTATAATCTAGTTTTAAATAATCTTCTTATAATCAGTTATGTTTACCTGAATTATAAATCAAATCAGAACTAACTTCTTAGCTGGTAGTTTGTACAGCGCCTATAAGGCGCGATTACCGGCACGCCCCTATTGGGGCTATCGAGTATTCCATCACATGCACCACTATCCCAACTACTGCTTAAGCAGTTTTTTATTTGTTTTTATTTACTGACTCGACCGTGCTAAAGCTAAATCCCTCCACCTGCATAGCAGGTGGTTTTTTGTTTCGCTCTCTTTCGTTCGCTCAAGTCACTTAAGTGGACAAATAATAATATGTAAAAATTTATATTTTATATATTATTACAACAAAATAGCTTTTAATATTATTGATTAAAAAATTTATCATAATTATCTACTAAAAGTCTCAGCCTTTGAACTTCATTATCTAATAGGTCTTTGCCCTCTTCAGTAATAGTGTAATGCTTACCTTTTTTATTAACATCTACTCTAATTATCAAATCATCTTCTAAAAATTGGCCTAATAATGCATACAGTGTTCCGGGGGCTAACTTTATTCTTCCTTTTGTAATTTCATTTACCCAAGAAGTTACTTCAGCCCCATTTCTAACTTTGTCAAGGGACAAAAGAATGAAAAACATTGGCTCTGTAAGTGTCTGATATTGGTTCCTTGCCATATTCAGTCTCCCAATTCTTTCTCTAAGGCCATTTGTATTTCTGGATTCTTTATATCGCCTATCACTTTTAAAACTGTTTTATTATCCAATATTATATATGAATTCTCATTGGCCAAACTATAGGTCATATCATAAGAATAATCACTACTTATATCTTTAACAAGGTCTGAATTGTATGGATGGTTCTTAGCATTTTTAATTTCTCTATCAAATAAAGTTCTTGCTAGGTCACTATTCCTGCTAACAATTTTTTCTATCTGCACATTTAATTGTTCATCTTTATAGATAGTATGGCTTTTTGTTAGCAGACTTTTTTTAAGATGAACTATATCAGATTTATTATCTTCAAAATCTTGACCTGTGATAGATAAGCTATTAATTCTAATAAAGGTAAAAATTATTGTAATTATGACTACAGATAAAACCATCAATTGTTTTTTACTTTTAGTCTTGAAATCTGTCTTCTTTATCTCTTTAATTAAAACAAAAATAATTACAGGAACTAGTAATGGCATTAAACTTACAAGTATAAGTCTATTCTTGTTATCCATCGAACTTGATAATATATTACTAACAATACCAACAATTAGTAAAACAAAGGATATGATTAAGGTCATTGCATATATTTTTGAATAAGCAATTTTGGAAAAATTGATGCTACTTATATTCTTGACATTTCTATTCTTTTTTCTAAAGGAGATATTATCAACTATCGAAAGAATAGTGAAAACTAATAATAAAATACTGGCTGGATACAGGAATATTACCAAGTTAGAATAAAATATTTCAGGCGAATGGAAACTTGCACTCATAAAAAATAAATTAAGTAATAGAGCAAATCCTGCTATAATAATTGAGATTAACTCCCCTTTTATTCCCTTATTTAAAACTTTTAATTCTTCCAAGTCATCGTTATAGATAGAATCAGCCGCATCTTTTTCTAATCTATATAGGTTCATATTAAAACACCTATCAATTAAAGTCCATCCATAATCTTTAGACATCTGATCAAAATCATCAAGCTCATCTTTAGTAAAAGATGTAAAATATCCCTCATTTTGGACTAAGGATATCTTATAATTTACATTTTCTTGCTTAGATTTTTTAAATTTATGAACAAAAGGTAGAGGGATTTTTTCTATTTGCCAACCCTTTTTTGCCATGTCTTCATACCATTTTTCTACTAATCCAAAGTTTGAATATGTTAAATATCTAAATTTTAGCATCAGCCTAACTCCTTTCAATATCGACTATCGATACTTAAATTATATATCGATATTCGATATATGTCAACGGAAAATTTAAAATAAAATACCCAATAACGGCTTGTACTGACCCCCAAAAGTTAGACCTAAAAACTAACTTAAGGAGGTCAGTACATAGATGCTAAAGTATATTTATTATCGCTGTTGAATTCATTTTTCAATCTCAAATATTAAATCCATTGTTATAATTTTTCCATGATCTGTCATATCAGTAGGTATAAACCAACATATCTATAGCCTTTTTCTGCATACTCGTCAATAATATCTCTATGCTCATCAGATTTTGCACCAATAAACTTTCCGACTTTAATAGAAACATACTCATATCTTTTAATTTATTTTATCCCTTTTTTATCTTCAAATTTTAAAATAACTTCGTTATTCTATAGTTTTTAAAATTGCTATATCATTTCCCAATTCTTGTTTAATATGGACTCATAATTACTCTTATTATCCTTAAAAAGTTTACCAGTAAAAGGAATTTCATAAGAAATTTTTTTGCCTATATGTTTAAAATCTAAGAAGACTTTATTATTTTTTTCTTCAAAATTGAAATCTTCTATTTCATTTCCAGGAATTAGATAGAAATCAGCCTTATCTGAATTTGATATTTCCTTTTCATAAATACCTTTATTATTAAAAACTAAAATAAATGTTCTGTTACTATCATATGCATTAAAAAGATTGCTTACTATAAGATTAATACCTTTACGAGCTGGACTATTGTGCTTGATTGCTATAAGATAATTTTGAACTTCTCCAAATCTCTCTTTAACATCTTTATCAAAATCATTCTTGTCATTAAATAATAACCCCATAAAATCCTCCTATTTAAAAATAAATACTTCTGTAATATCTTTTTCAAGTACTTTCGATATCTTGTAGGCTGTTTCAAGAGTTGGGCTTATAGTATTATTTTCATATGCCATAATAGACCTTCTTTTAAGTCCTACTGCCTTAGCAAGTTTTTGTTGAGAAAGATTTTTTTCCTTTCTAAATTCACGAATTTTGTTTTCAATTTCTACTTCCATGTCTTTTCCTTTGTTACATTTATAGTACTAATAATGTTACATTTATAGTACCACCAAAACTGTTTATTGTAAACTTATAATTTGATTTCAGCTAGTAGATTTTTTAATTTTTTCTTAATTACAGGTATTTAAGACGATTTTGATATAATAAATTAAAAACGGCGAGATTAAAATACAATCATCCCCCTGTCATCATAAACCGACTTACTTGTATCATTCCCACATCTCATTGCTCTATCAAGATCCATGGTTGTATCAATAACTCTATCTATTCTTTCTGTAGTTTTTTATCTGCTTTTATATTTCCATCAGGACTTGTTTGTATAAAGATATTGGCCATCATCCATCATTGAACTGGATTACCTTTATTGGCTATTTTAAAGAATCAGTTTCAGTAAATCTTTGTTCTGAAAAATTTTATTAATATATCTTAATTATATATTTAAAAAAATAATGACTTCTAAGATTTCTTATAATCCCAAAAGCCTGTTAATCTAATTTAACTTAATTTTATTTCTACAGCAAATCGACGCTTTCACAGTGGCTTGAGAGGTCAGTATAGATAAATTTTGAGAATTTAGGGGAGCCTCGTATATTTAAATACATTAATCAATGAGCATCTTATATTATTCTGGAGCAAAGAAAAAACAGCCCATAAAAGAGCTGTTTAGATTATTATTTTCTTGTTCTACTTGCATTACTCATATTATATGATCCACAATCGTTGCTGAAGGTAATAATAATATTAAAAGTATATTCAATACTATAAACAACTTATACTTATCCTTTATCCCAAATATTAAATCTATTAGTCCAATTATTGGGCAGGTAATATTGATGCGAGTACTGTTGGTCTTAGAATTGTATAGCTTTCAAATATGTTTATTGGCATTAGGTAAGAAATCTTAAAAATCGTGAGTCCAAGTACAAATAATTTTTACTAATTTTTTCCTCATATACTTCTCTTTCTTTGAAATTATAATGTTCGAATTAAATCTATAGTCGGTCTGTCTAAAATTCTCTTTAAAGATAAGCTATAGATTAAGAAGTTTATTCCATATACAACTATCGAAAATACTAAGAATGCTAGGTGATTGTAATATTTTAAAAATACATAAAAACTATATCCAGATGAAATTATTGACATGATTGTAATAACAACAAAGGTCACTAAGATTGCTAAAGCAAATGATTTTATTTGTTCAAATACAAATTCTTGTTTTAATAATTTTTCTAAATCAGTTTTCTCCATGCCTATAGAATAAAGATTACCTATCTCTCTTTTCCTTGACATCAAACTTTGATTTATAGATGCATATCCGTTTGTGAAATTTAGTGCAAGAATTATAGATGCTAGGATAAAGTTTATGCTTAGAAGCCCACCCAAAAATTTATCATCTTCTTCACTCCTATCACCATCACTATAAACTTCATAACTCTCATCAGTTCTAGGATTTTTATCCAAAAAATTCTTAATAGATTCTTTGCTATCATAAACTTCATCAGGATTTATATCCATTTTTAGAGTGAAAGGATAATTTACTAGATTTCCATTACCTGTAGACTCCAATAGTTTGAAGTAGGTATCAAAATCTGTAAAAATATATCCTGCACCACGATTAATTTTTAATGTTATATCTTTTAAATCATCTATGCTCTTACTAATATCAATTGAAGTTTTCTTTCCACTTGCTGTTATTAAATCTAATTTTTTAGGATTTTTAAAAAACTTAACCATTTTAGCATCTCTTAATGGCTCATTAGGGTTAGACTGGATCATATTATATAAAATAAATTCTCCTTTATTGCCTCCTAAGATATTAAGGTCTTCTTCCCTTAGTCCTACAATTTTTCCTGAAATTCTATTTCCTTCCCCCTCGCCAGTATTTTCTAATAAAAATTCTTCTAAATTATTTGCAAAAAATTCTTCAGAAAACTCTAAATTATTATCTATAGATAAGTATCTTTGTTGGTAGATAAATGATTTTTTAGAATCAATTTTTTTATCAACTTCTATTAGATTATTAGGAAGACTAGGATCATTACTATAATAATCAACTGTCAAGTTATAATCATCTTGATACAACCCTAAATCTACCGAATAACTTGAAAAAGATATCAAGATAAATAAAACTGATATTATTAAGACTCCTATTGTTGAAATATATGATTGAGACTTAATACTTGCAAGGTTATTTATCCTAAGTTCTTTTAAAATAGTACTGGATCTTTTCTTTTTTGTTTTTTTAAAGTTTATTAGACCTTTTAGACCATCTATAATCTCTATTTTCTTTATTTTCCTCAAGGTAATTGCAAGCGATATAAATATTATTAGCAGTGAAATCAATATTATAACCAAGCTTAATATAATATTAAAATCTACCGAAGATGGAGTATCAATACCCATATTATTATTAATTAGGCTAAAATATTTTTTGATTACTACATAGCCTAAAAAATGTCCTAGCAATAAGGGTAAAATCGATATCATGACCGCTTCTTTAAAAAGCAAAGAAAGTATTTGTGAATCTGTGCTTCCTATTGATTTATACATGGATAGGACTTTGATTTTCTCTAAAGACCATACTAAAAATATATTTTTATTAAAAAATACAAATATACTTATGGCTAAAATCACAAGAAAAATTGTTGGTAGTTGTTTTCCTATTCTTCCTATATTATTCTCATATAAGGAATAACGCTCAACAATAGCAGGTTCAAATTCAACTTTGATTTTTCTACCCAGTTTATTTGACAAATCTTCTTCGATTATATCTTGATTGTCGTAAGCCTTGTAAACTGATTTAAATCTTACTGCTGTCAGTTTATTTTCATAATTTGGGTTAATAAGAATATTTGCACCACTTATATTATTAGGTTTATCCTTAATAATTCCTACTATTTTCATTTCCTCACTTGTTGTTTTTATAAATTTTTCATCACTTGTAGGCTTATATGTAGGGTCTACAATATTTCCATTTAAAGTTCTTTTTCCAAATTCAACGCTTACTTTATCCGAGATAGCCAAATTTTTGTTTTTTATAAGATTTTCACTAAGGGCAATTTCATCGAAATTATTAGGATACCTTCCTTCTTTTAAATCATAATCACCCTTCATATTGGCAATAGCTTGGTCAAAAAGAGATATTGCTAAAATCTTATCATCAATTCTTCCTGATATCGTATCACTCGACTCAAAACCTGCCTCTTTAACATATTCATTACTTTTAATTTTTTCTATTTCATTTTCTTTTATATCTCCTTCTATATAGGCCTCCTCATAATAGTTAGCCCTAAATTCCCTATTTGTAAAAGAAATACTAGAATAGGAATAATACAATATCACCGTAAAAAACAAGGAAACAATAAAAACTGAGATGAAAATAGGAAAATTTTTCTTATTCATTTTTCTCATCTCCTACAATTTTTCCATCAACTATGGTTACAATACGACTTGCTTCTAGAGCGATTTTTTCGTCGTGGGTGATTAGGATTATTGTTTGTTTTAAGCTTCTATTGAAATATTTAAAGATTTCTATAATTTCCTTAGAATTTTTCCTGTCTAAATTGCCTGTTGGTTCATCAGCTAGGATTATTGATGGTTTGTAGATAATACTTCTCGCTATAGCAACTCTTTGTTGCTGACCTCCTGATAATTCGCTTGGGAAAGAATCAAGTTTGCTTTCTATGCCAAGTTTCCTAACAGTATCAAGCAAGATTTCTTCATTGATTTTTCTCTTATCAAGCTTCAGTGGGAGTTCGATATTGTGTCTTACAGTCAAGTTTTGGATTAGATTATAAAATTGATATATTAAACCTACTTTTCTCCTACGAAAAAGAGCTAGTTGCTTTGAAGAATACTGAGAAATATCATTACCTTCTATATAAACTTTGCCCTCACTTGGACTATCTACTCCTCCTATAATATGTAAAAGAGTTGATTTACCAGACCCACTAGGGCCTACAATGGCAACAAATTCGCCTCTTTCTATTGTAAGGTCAACTCCATCTAGGGCCACTACCTTGGAGTTTCCCTCTCCATATTCTTTTCTTAGGTTTTCTACTTTTAATATTTCCATACTTTCCTCCTTAATTTAAGGTAAGTATATAAAAGTAAAGTGATTTTTAGGTGACATTGTAAAATTTTATTTCAAATCTTGCACCCTCTTCAGTATTTGAAACAGAAATTTCCCCGTTGTTTTTTTCGACAATTGTCTTTGCCATGGCAAGGCCTATTCCAAAGCCATTTGAGTCGGGAGTTTTATAAAAGCGCTTAAAGATTTTTTTAATATTTTCTTTTTCTATTCCTCCGCCATTGTCTTCAATGATTAAACTTGTATAGAGAGGGTTTTTGTATGATGAAAGCACGATTTTATCACAAGTCGGTCTATTATCAGCATTTTTTATAATATTAATAAGAGCTTCTGCTAGCCAATAAAAATCTCCACAAATAATATTTTCTTTTAAGCTTTCCATTATTTCTACACTAGTAGATTTCTTTAAGTCTAAGCTGTCTAAGGCATAATCTACTAATTCATCTAAACGAATTTCTTCTTTTTTCATTAAATCTTTGTTCGCATCTAGACTTGATAGTTTGAGCAAAATATCTGATAGGGAGTTTAATCTGATTGTTTGCCTTTTTAAAATCTCTATATCTTCAATATCTGGAAAGTCCGTCTCCAAATTTTCTATGGAAAAAAGCATAGATGTAATAGGAGTTTTGATTTGATGGGCGATGTCTTCTAGGTTTTCTATTTGCTTTTCACTATTTCTAGTACTTGTCTCTTTTGCTTCGACTATTTCTATAAAAAGTTTGTAAATCTTATCTTCAAGTATTGAAAAATCATCTTGCTTCATAGGAATTTTGTAGTCCTGATTCTTCATTTTTTCTATCAGATCTATAAGCTCATTTATTCTATTTTTCTTTCTTTTTTCTAAAAAATAATAAACAAGTCCCAGACTTATTATCCAAAATACATATATCATCTCAATCCATCCTATATCCAATTCCTCTAACAGTAGAAATTACTTCCTTATCAAGTTTTTCTCTAATTCTCTTAATAGTTGATGTGAGAGTATTGTCATTTACAAACTTATCCCTATCTTCCCAAAACATTTCTAACAGCTGGCCTCTAGTATAAACTCGGTGAGGATTTTTAATAAATAAAACTAGGATTTCATATTCAAGTGGAGTTAACTCTATTTGCTTACCATTAAAATAAACTTTCGAATCATTTAAATCTATTTTGATATCCTTGTAAGTAATTTTTTTGTCTTGACTTAGAGGTATTGTCCTTAAA